>JAAZBA010000056.1 GCA_012514045.1 Clostridiales bacterium
AAAACAATGGTTCAATATTGACAAGAGCTACAGTATTAAAACCAAGACGCTTTTCACTCGTCCTTAGATCTGTAACGGAAAGACTGTATGGAGCGGAGAAGATATGCTCGCAAAAGTAAAGAAAACGGCGGCAAAGAACAATGCGCACTTTAATAAGTATCAATTCATGAAAAAAGGAGAATTGTTTAATCAAATGCCGCTTCCGGCAGCTGAAGGCCTTGTTCCGCGTAAGGCAGGATTGGATACAGAAAGATATGGAGGCTATAACAAACCCTCTGTTATGTTTTTCATACCTGTTAAGTACCGAGTTGGTAAAAAGAGCGATATTATGGTCATGTCGGTGGAGCTCATGCACGGAAAGCGCTTCCTTGAGGATGAGAGCTTCGCTCGTGAATACACAAAGAATAGACTGAACACAATCCTCGGAAAAGAGATTGCTGATTATTCTTTTCCCTTAGGGATGCGCCCTTGGAAGGTAAATACCATGCTGTCGTTGGACGGTTTTCGCGTGTGTATTTCTAATAGTGCCAACAAAGGACGTGTACTCTCATTAATGACAGCAGTACAATTTTCAGCAAAGCCATATTGGGAGCATTATATGAAAAAATTGGAAATGTTCGAGGAGAAAAATAACAGAAATCCAAATTACATTTATTCCGAGAAATATGATATAGTGTCAAAGAAAAGAAACGAGGAACTTTATGATATTTACATTGATAAACTAATTAATTCCATATACAAAAAACGTTTATCATCACCTTTAGAAACACTAAAGAAAGGTAGAAAAAAATTCTGTTCACTAGATATTCAAACACAGACAAAAACTTTGCTAACTATTCACCGTATATTCCGAAGAGCGCCCGGGGGACTGAATTTAAAAACAATAGGCGGAGCTGAAAATACAGGCGTTCAAACCATTTCCACAAACATATCTAATTGGAAAAAAACATTTACAGACGTCAGGATCATTGACTCATCAGCCTCCGGCTTGTGGGAAAAGCAGTCTGAAAACCTGCTTACTCTGTTATGAGCTGGAGAACCGTTGTTATCACAAACCGGGTCAAGCTGGACTGCAAAATGGGAAGCATGGTAATCAGGGGAGAGGATACCAAAAGAATCAATCTGGACGAAATAGCGATACTTCTGATTGAAAATCCGGCGGTTTCCCTCACCGGATGCCTCCTTGAAGCATTGACCGAAAGGAAAGTTCGCGTGATATTCTGCGACTCAAAGCGCAGCCCGATGGCAGAGCTTGTGCCCCATCACGGGAGCCACGACAGCACCTTAAAAATCCGCGCTCAAGCTGCCTGGCCGGAATATGTCAAGGCAGAGGTCTGGCGGGAGATAGTATGCGAAAAGATACGAAACCAGTCCCTGTTGCTTTCACAACTTGGGATGCTAAAGGAGGCGGGACTTCTTGACTCGTATATCCCTCAGGTAGAACCGCGCGACTCAACAAACAGAGAGGGACACGCCACGAAGGTATACTTCAACGCCCTTTTCGGCATGTCCTTCACAAGAAGCGCCTCAAGCCCCTTGAACGGCGCCCTCAATTACGGCTACAGCATCCTTCTATCTGCTTTCAACAGAGAAATAGCAGCAAACGGTTATTTGACACAGTTGGGTATATTCCACGACAATATGTTCAACCATTTTAACCTTGCAAGCGACCTTATGGAGCCGTTTCGTATTCTCATAGACCGCGAAGTGCGCAATCTGATGCCCGAGACGCTTGAAAAAGAAGAGAAGCACGCTCTTTGGAGAGTGCTTGAACAAAACGTCTATATAAGCAGGAGCAAACAGACGGTGCTGAACGCCGTTAAGCTATATACACGAAGCGTTTTTGAAGCAATGAACAGCGCTGATCCGTCACAAATATGCTTTTTTGATATGGTATGAGTTATCGATTTATGAGAATGATTGTGTTTTTTGATTTACCCACGGAAACCTCTGTAGACAGGCGAAACTATCGGCTGTTCCGCAAGACACTTGTGAAGAATGGCTTTATAATGCTGCAAGAATCGGTATACTGCAAGCTGATGACCAACCCTTCCGTGGAGGATTCCGTCAAGAATCTTCTTAAGAGCAACAAGCCACCGAAAGGTATAGTGTTGCTGTTGACGCTTACAGAAAAACAGTTTGCGCGGATGGAATACCTTGTTGGAGAGCATAAAAGCGAGACCATCGACACAACCGAAAGGCTGGTGATTTTGTGAAATTCTGCCATCCAGACATTGAACCTGTATTTGACACGGAAATTGATAAGATCAATACTCTTGTCGTAGAAAACCAGCGCCTCCTTTTCAATCTCCTGACGGATATCAACGCGCAGCTTGATGGACATGACGGGCGCGCTATTGTCTCCAGGGACAATACGCCTTTACAAACAAGCAAATACCTTGAGCTGCTTGACCGGTTTGTGCCCTTTGACATCAACAGAAAACAGCTTTTGAGTGCCGCCGCTGCGAGGCTTGAGAAAATAGCAGTGGAGGATATCAGCTTTGTAAAAACAATGGAGCTTCTCGGAGCCCTTGAGGAGCATCTGTCAACTCTCGCATTTGAGCTCAACTGCGATATTGATTTTCCAAAACTGAGCATATCTTCTCTGATTAAAGCATCGGGAATATCGTTTAGGGACGACTATCCGACGCTTGGAGAGAAGCTTACCGACTATTTTGAAGCTGTAACAGAGTTAGAACGTCCGAAACTTTTTATTACCCTCAACCTTCGCAGTTTTATATCCGATGAAGAAACGGAACTTCTGCTTGACACAGTTATCGGGAACGGATATAATATGATTATGATCGAAAGCAGCGAACGTGCCCGTCTGAAAAAGGAAAAGCGGCATGTTATTGATGCCGATCTTTGCGCAATCTATTGATATTGGTTTTACGACCTCTTCTCAGACCTCTTTTTTCACCCCACAGCGTCCGCAGACCGCTGCTTTCGGGTATTGACCCGAATCTTGGGGCAAAATTTGAGGTTTGAGAGCCGTGTAATTCTGTAGAGGTCTAAAACCCGTAGCTGATACTACGGGCTTTTCAATCGCTTTTTTTATGGAATTGTATGCGTTTCATGGGCTTAATGAGCGGCAGCGCCGGTTTATGGGGAAAGTTTTCAATAAGCCAGATATAGAAGGCATGTATAATAACTGAGGTGTTGTCACACATATCTTTCAATCACAATCGCGATATTTCCTTTTCTCGTCTTACCGGAGGCATCTATCAGTTTGGCTTTGCCCTTGCCTCGCAGGGTAACGCTTGTGTCCGGCGGGATTATCCTGTCGGGAGAAACGCATTCGCTGCCGTTTACGCTGACAAGCCCCCTTTCAATGGCGCTTTTCCCCTCGGAGCGAGACAATGAAAACGCCGATGACACAATGCTGTCAAGTCGCAGAGATGGTGCGCTGTCCCTGATTATCTTAACCTTAGTCTCAACGGCGCTGAGCTCATCAAAGCCGCACCGCGCAAGATCGGCTCCCACGTTCGCCACTTTATCGATACCTGTCAGGATATGCTCCGTGACGCTTTTAATACAAGGAAACACACATCCTTTGTCCGATACGCTTAAGTCTCCCACCATGGCTCTCTCAATACCAAGGGACATGAGCGAGCCAAGATAATCTCGGTGGCTGAGTCTTCTGCCATCGTACCTAAGAGTGATTTTTACAGGCTGAAAGGGGAACAGCTCATTACCGCGCAGTTCCTCTTTTGTTATGTCCTCGCAGTAATCCGGCAGGAATATGAGCATCGCTCTTTCGCTTTCCTCAAATCCTCCGTCGAACACGTACTTTACATCGCATCCCCTCAGCGCCGACTCAAGCACAGCTCTCTCGTGGGCAGTATAGAAACCGCAGGAGGTAATTATATACCTCTCACGGCACATTCTTAGTCTGTCCAGCATATGGGTTACACAGAGCCTATCCTCCGGGAACTGTATTCCCTTTAGTATGTCTTCACGTGTTCGCATAATCATCATCCTCCGTCGAAATTTATTATATCACACCGCCGCTTTGCGCGCAACTTTCCTATTTAATCGGAGGACGATTTTGAAGAGTTGAGCAGGCGGTATTTCTTCTATTAATAAATCTTAAATTCACGCAGAAAACACGTGACAAATCCCACATTCCGTTATATAATATAGTCTATGGAATTATAGTCTGCAGTATTTTTTCAGGAGGATGCCTTTAAAAATGAACATACCGAATGCTTTATCCCTGTTGAGACTGATATTGGTGCCTGTTTTCGCTCTCGTATTCTTTTCTGAGCTTGAGGGAGCGTATCTCATTGCCGGAGGGATATTTCTCTTCGCCGGCATCACCGATGTGCTTGACGGATATATTGCAAGGAAGTACAATATGATTACCCGGCTGGGGCGAATCCTCGACCCCCTTGCGGACAAGCTCATGCAGGTAACAGCGTTTGTCTGTATGGCAATAGCGAAGCTTATTCCGGTGTGGGTGATCCTCATTTTAGCGGCAAAGGAGCTTATCATGCTGCTGGGAGGCTCGATCATACTCAAGAGATGCAATGACGTGCCTTCTTCAAACATATACGGCAAGGCGGCTTCAGCGGTGTTCTATGTCGTAACGCTTCTGATAATTGCCTTTCCCATACCACAGCTTGTATCAAAGCTCATGCTTTTCGGAGCGCTGGCGCTGAGCATACTTGCCATGGTAATCTACGGATACAGAAACAGACGTCTTTTAAGACATAACAGAAAAGAGGAAAACAGTAAAACTAAATGAATATGACCATGTGTTCACGATGCCACAAGAACGTGGCTGTCGTATTTATAACTAAAATCGAAAGCGGAAATCAGACTCATGAGGGGCTTTGCATTAAGTGCGCCCGTGAACTGAATATACCTCAGGTAGAGGGCATAATAAAGCAGCTTGGCATGTCCGACGAGGATATCGATAACATGTCCGGGGAGATGACAAGCCTTATCGAGTCCGGCGCTCTGGAGGAACTTTCCGGAGCTTTTGGCATGAATCCCGGCAAAGAAGATGAGGACGATGAGGATAACCCCTCAAGTACCGCCACTTTCCCCTTCCTTAAAAATGTATTCGGCGACCCCTCTCTTGCTCCCAATCAGGAGGGCAGCAACACTCCTCCCCCGCCTCCAAAGAGGGAAAACAAAGGCAAAAAGAAGCTCCTCGAGACCTATTGCATCTGTCTTACGGAAAGGGCGCGTCAGGGCAAGCTTGACAGAATAGTCGGCCGCGAAACGGAAATCGCCCGCGTGACCCAGATCCTCAACAGAAGACAGAAGAACAACCCCTGCCTCATCGGTGAGCCCGGCGTAGGTAAAACAGCCATCGCCGAGGGACTGGCGGCAAGGATTGCCGACGGGAACGTCCCGGTAAAGCTCCAGCGCTGTGAGGTGTACCTTTTAGACCATACCTCCCTTGTGGCGGGCACCCAGTTTCGCGGCCAGTTTGAGAGCCGCATGAAGGGGCTTATTGAAGAGATCAAATCTTCAGGCAATATCATTCTTGTTATAGATGAGGTACATAACCTTATGGCGGCGGGCGACGCTGAAGGCGCGATGAACGCCGCAAATATACTCAAGCCTGCGTTGTCCAGAGGTGAGATACAGGTTATCGGAGCCACTACCTTTGCGGAATATAGAAAGCATATTGAAAAAGACGCTGCTCTCGAGCGCAGGTTCCAACCCGTGGTTGTAAACGAGCCTTCAATAGAGGACTCTGTGAAAATCATGAAAGGCATAAAGAAATATTACGAGGACTACCATGCGGTAAGAATTCCGGATGATATGGCGAGAGCCTGTGTGGTGCTGTCTGAAAGATACATAAACGACCGATTCCTCCCTGATAAAGCTATTGACCTTATGGACGAAGCCTGCTCCGATATAAACCTGCGAAACAGCGCTCTTACAGAAATAGAGAGCATAAAAAATGCGCTTCAGGACGTAAGCATCGAGCGGGAACAGCTTATACAGGAGAGTTCTAACGAGGCTT
>JAAZBA010000388.1 GCA_012514045.1 Clostridiales bacterium
GTTCCTCGAACTCGCCGCGGTATTTGGCGCCCGCTATAAGCGCGCCCATATCCAGAGCGAAGATCTTCTTGTTTTTAAGCGCTTCCGGTACATCGCCGCGCACAATACGCTGAGCCAGGCCTTCTACGGCCGCTGTCTTTCCGACGCCCGGCTCACCGATCAATACCGGATTATTTTTTGTCTTTCTGGAGAGAATCCGGATTACGTTTCTTATCTCGGCGTCCCGGCCGATGACGGGATCTAGTTTTTGCTCTCTTGCGCGCTCCACCAGATCCTGCCCGTATTTATTGAGCGCGTCATATGTTGATTCAGGGTTGTCGCTGGCTACTCTCTGGCTGCCTCTTACACTTGCAAGCACCTGTAAAAAACTCTCCCGTGTAATTCCGGTTTCCCTAAACAGCGCTTTGAGCTCCCCGGTTGCATACCGAATCAGCGCAAGGAACAGATGCTCTACAGATACATATTCATCTCCCATCTGATTCGCTTCATCCTCTGCATTTATGAGCACTTTATTCAAATCCTGCCCGATATAGACCTGACCGCCCTGCACCTTCGGGCGTTTCCGTATCGCCTCTTCCACCCGATTGATGAAATACTCTTTTTGAATATTCATCTTCTCAAGCAGCTTGAGAATCAGGCTGTCGCTCTGTGTCAACAGCGCATACAGCAAATGCTCCTGCTCTATCTGTTGATTTCCATATTCATAGGCGAGTTTTTCACAGCCTTGTACTGCCTGTATAGAGTTCTGCGTAAATTTCTTTATATTCATTAATATTGTCCCCTTTCTTAAAGACTTAAATGTCAATAAATAAACTAAAAGTATTTTATGGGCTATATTATACCATAAGAGTTAGCACTCGTCAATAGAGAGTGCTAACAATTTTTGTTATTTTTAATTTCATTAATAGTACAGAAGAATGCGCCGCTATATTTAATGACTATATATCTATTCATTGACATATTGAAAATCAGTCGTTTTATGCTATAATACTCGGTAAGCAAGAGCATTCATACTGAGACACAACGAAAAAGAAATTTTTCAAAAATATTTTGAAAAATCCCCCTGCGTAAGGTATTGTTTGTTACGCTGTGTAATGATGTATAATAAGCAGCGTAAGGAGGTGAAAGCTATGTCTATGTACACAACAGGAGAAATCGCGAAGCTCTGCGGCGTATCTGTCAGAACGGTGCAGTATTATGATTCGAGGAAAATTCTCGTGCCCAGCGAACTGTCGGAGGGCGGCCGCCGGCTTTATACAGAGGACGATCTGAAAAGAATGGAGATAATCTGTTTTCTTCGTGAAACCGGACTGCCTATCAACAGCATAAGCGCGTTATTGGCTGAGGAGAAGCCGGAGAAAATTATCTTGATCCTGCTCGAACAGCAGGAACAGGCGCTTCATGAAGAATTGTCTGAAAGGCAGAAAAAGCTACACATGATTGAAAACATCAAGCGCGAGTTGAAGGGGCTGGAGCGGTTCTCTGTTGACTCTATAGGTGATATAGCGAATATTATGAAAAACAGGAACAAACTAAGAAAACTGAGAGCAACTTTGCTGATTACAGGTATTCCCGTAACCGCGCTTCAATGGGTTTCCATTATTCTATGGATCATGAAAGGAATATGGTGGCTTTTTGCCCTGTGGGTCGGTGTCGCAGCTGTCTACGGAGTCTGGGTTTCTGTTTACTACTTCAAAAACGTTGCATACATCTGCCCCGAATGCCATGCAGTCTTCAAACCGGGCTTTAAAGAAGCTTTTTGGGCATACCATACGCCGAAAATGCGCCGTTTGACCTGTCCGAAATGCGGCTACAGAGGACTCTGCGTCGAGGTATATGACGAAAACAACGATATGGAAAAGAACAAATCATAACAAGCATTAAAAAGCGCCGGGGTATTTCCGGCGTTTTTTTATTTTTGATATGGAATAATCTATAGTTATATGCTATAATTGGACAAAATTATATTGGCGGCATACCCCGGTTTTAAGGGTGTTTATCCGTATACTATAATCGAAAGGAGAGATGTTATGCCCAGTGATCACCAGATCATCAAAGCTGTATACGCGGCTAAAGAAAATTCCAATTATGCGGACGATCTGATCCGAGCATATATTCCTTTCATCCGTTCGGAAGCAAGCAAGTATATGTCGAGAGTATGCACTGAGCAGGACGATGAGTATTCAATAGCAATGATGGCTTTTTACGAGGCTA
>JAAZBA010000237.1 GCA_012514045.1 Clostridiales bacterium
ACATTGCCGCGTTCAAATTCATGGAGTTGCACCGTCTCCGCTGACAGCAGTGCTTCCACAAAGGCATCATACTCCTCCTTGTTCATGGGGCAGTTCAGATAGTCTGTACCGCTGCCCTTGCCGTAGCGGGAGGCGTAAAACGCCTTCCCCATGTCTACGCTCTCAAGCGTTACAATGGGCGCCGAAGCGTCGAAAAAGCTCAGGTACTCCCGTCCGATAAGCTTCGATATCTCGCCAGATATGGCTTCCGAAGACAGGGGGCCGGTGGCTATTATAACATCCCCTTCAGGAATCTCTTTGACTTCTTGCCTTATGAGGTTTATGAGCTTATTTTCCTCAATGCGCTTTGTAACAAGCTCCGAAAAGCCCTTTCTGTCCACAGCCAAAGCGCCTCCGGCGTCTACACTGGTTTCATCAGCGCAGCTTAGAATAAGAGAACCAAATCTGCGCATCTCCTCTTTCAGAAGCCCCACGGCGTTTGTAAGCTGATTTGAGCGAAGAGAATTTGAGCACACAAGTTCTGCCAGAGTATTTTCTCTGTGAGCCGGACTGAATCGATGAGGTTTCATTTCATAAAGGTCAACTTCAATCCCCTGTCTTGAAAGCTGCCAAGCGGCTTCACACCCAGCGAGTCCCGCGCCTATTACGCTTGCTCTCATCATTCCTCTTCTTTCTTATCCGATGATGCGCCGTTTTCGTTTACATATCCGCAGCTCTCAGATAGACATACGATTTTATTTTTTCCGCTTCTGAACAGTAGCCGGCTGCATTTCGGGCACTTCTCGTTTATAGGCGTATCCCATGTCATGAATTTGCAATTTTCCCAGTCCTCGCAGGAATAATAAAGCCTTCCCCTTTTTGAGAACCTCTTTGTCATTCTCTTTCCGCACATGGGACATGCGCCGTCTGCGATTTCTGTCTTATTCTTTATGTTTTTACACTCAGGATAGCCACTGCAGGCGATGAACTTACCGTATCTACCCGTCCTGTGAACCATAGGCTTACCACACAATTCACAGTTTTCACCTGTGGGCTCGTATTCTGCTTCAGTCTTCTTTATGCTCTTGCATTCCGGATAACCGCTACAGGCGATGAACTTGCCATAGCGTCCGTTTTTATATACCATAGGCTTGCCGCAGACCGGGCAAATGTCTCCCGAGTACTCCGGCTCAAGCTTGATTTTTGTATCTTTCAGCTCTGCCTCAGCTTGCTTAAGCTCCGCTGACAGTCCCTTGTAGAAAGTTTTTATGACTTCCTTCCACTCCTTTTCTCCTGAGGCGATCTCATCTAACCTCTCCTCCATGCCGGCTGTGAAGCGGGCATCAACTATATCGGGGAATTTTGATATCATCAGGTCGGTTACTATTTCAGCGAGCTGTGTAGGCTTTAACGCTTTGCCCTCTTTTTCCACGTAATCTCTCTGGATAACGGTTGATATGGTTGGTGCATATGTTGACGGTCTGCCGATTCCCAGCTCCTCCATCGTTTTAATAAGTGATGCCTCGTTGTATCTGGCGGGAGGCTGAGTGAAGTGCTGATCGGGATTAATGCTCTCAAGTGTCAATGTTTCCCCCTCTATAAGTTCCGGTACCTTTACGTTTTTCTCGTCTTCCTCATCTTCATAAGTATAGAGAGCCGTAAAACCGGGGAATTTGACTGTGCTGCCTGTAGATTTGAAAATATGTCTTCCCGCTTTTATATCCACACTTACGGTATCGTATATGGCGTTTGTCATCTGGGACGCCACGGTGCGCTCCCATATAAGCTTATATAGCCTGTACTGGTCGCGGCTCAGGCTTGACTTAATTTCATCCGGGGTAATCATTATATCTGTAGGACGGATTGCCTCGTGGGCATCCTGTGCTTTTCCCTTGGACTTATATACCCGGGGCTCTTTTGTGCAGTGGTCTGACTTGAACGTCCGCTTTATGTACTCTCTTATTGACGCCACAGCGTCATCGGAAAGCCTGAGAGAGTCGGTACGCATATAGGTTATGAGACCAATTTGGCCTCTGCCCTCCAGGTTTATTCCTTCATACAGCTCCTGAGCCACACGCATGGTGCTCCTTGAGGACATATTCAACCTCTTTGAGGACTCCTGCTGCATGGTTGATGTAGTAAAGGGAGGGGCAGGCTTCAGCTGTTTCTTTCCCTTCTTGATAGTGCCGACAACAAAAACTTCATTTTCAACCTCGGCTTTTACTCTATAAGTCTGTTCTTCGGTCTTCAGATCAACCTTGCCGGTCTCATCTCCATAATATTTTGCCTTGAACGCTCTTTTTATGCCTTTCTTCAGAAGATTTACGTCCAGGGACCAGTATTCTTCCGGCACAAAAGCTCGGATTTCCCGCTCCCTGTCTACAATGAGCCTTGTTACAACAGACTGGACCCTTCCGGCGCTCAACCTGCTGCGGATCGTCTTCCAAAGGAGAGGGGAAATCTTATATCCCACAAGCCTGTCAAGCACTCTTCTTGCCTGTTGAGCGTCTACCAGATCCATATCGATAGCTCTGGGGTTCTTTATGCCCTCCGTTACGGCGTTTTTCGTTATTTCGTTAAAGGTCACTCTGTTTTTCTCTGTCTCGTCTATTCTGAGCAGCTGACTTAGATGCCAGGATATAGCCTCACCTTCCCGGTCCGGGTCGGTGGCTAAGTAGACCATATCACTCTTCTCTGCGCTTTCCCGCAACTCCTCTATAATATCACTCTTATTCTCTATGGGTACATACTCAGGCTCAATGGTACGCAGTTTTACTCCCAGTTTCTTCTTTGGAAGGTCACGCAGATGACCCATTGAAGCTTTTACCTTGTAATCGCTGCCCAAATATTTCTTTATTGTTGCCGCCTTCGCCGGCGACTCTACTATTACCAGTTTTGACATGTATCCTCCATATTTTACGGTGTAAGCTCATAGTGCCTTCCGGGCTTCTGGTTTAGCTTGCCGTCGAGCTCAAGCATTGTAAGCTCCACCGAAAGCGTAGCCGCATCTATTCCCGTGCGTTGAGCAATAAGGTCGAACTGGTCAACTCCTTCAAGGATAGCTTCTACAATTCTCTTTCTTATCTCGCTCATACCTTCTGTTATATCTGTCTTTTTCTGAGCTTTACCGCTGTTTTCTCTTTTGGTTTGGACATGATTGTCCATGTTGCCCCGCTTTTCTCTAATTTTCGGAGCAAGGTGACTTCCCTGTAATCTTCTTGCTCTCACCGCCTGTTCGTAACCTATATCGGTGCTTACCGGCTTGAGGCCGTAGCTGATAAGTATATCTTCTGCGTCCGTCACCATTTCGGCGCCGTCCTTTATCAGCGCCAGCGAGCCTTTGAATTCCTCGGCATCAGGAGCTCCGGGAGTTACAAACACGTCTCTACCCTGCTCCATCGCTCTTGTGGCAGTTATGACGGAGCCGCTTTTCTCCGGCGCCGCAGTCACAAGCACTCCCACGGACATGCCCGCAATGATTCTGTTCCTCTGAGGAAATGTCCAGGGAAGAGCAGGCGTTCCGGGAGAATTCTCGCTGATGACACAACCATTCTTCATTATTGCCTCCATAAGGCTTCTGTTTGACGACGGATAGCACACATCCACTCCCGGGCCGAATACCGCCACGGTTTTTCCTCCAGCGTCAAGAGCTCCACAGGCAGCGGCGGAATCAATTCCCGCTGCCATGCCGGATACAATTGTCAACCCGGCCTTTGACAGCAGATAAGCCATCTTGTGGGTAAGCTCCAAAGGTCTCGGTGACGCTTTTCTTGTGCCTACTATACCGAACATCATAT
>JAAZBA010000137.1 GCA_012514045.1 Clostridiales bacterium
AACCTGTCGCGTTTTTCTCTATAATTAAAATCGGATGGTGTCATGAGGCTAGAGAAAACTATCGGGAGGAAGTTAAATGTATACGTTTATTGAAATAATGGGAGCCGCCGACTATATTGTCGATTTTGGCCCGGAAGCCGGTAAGGGCGGCGGTGAGATTGTCGCTGCAGGAACGCCTGATGAAATCGCAGCCTGTGAATCTTCATTTACGGGACGCTGTCTTTCCGGTATGGATAAAATCAATATCCCCACGAAAAGAAGAACCGGCAACGGAAAGAGCATTTCAATATTTAACGCGCATAAACATAATTTAAAAACATTGATATGGACTTGCCCTTGGGAATGCTCGTCTCTCTGACCGGGGTATCCGGCAGCGGGAAATCCACATTGTTGTTCGATATTCTTGGCCGCGAAGCTGAAATTTATTTCGGTCATTCCAAAGAAAAGCCCGACCACCTAGAAATTTCAGGATTGGAGAATGTCAGCGATATCATCACCATCGACCAATCGCCCATTGGCAGAACAAGCCGCTCCAACGCTGCGACCTATACGGATGTCTTTTCCTACATCAGAGATTTATATGCATCTTTGGATGAATCCAAAAAGAAAAAACTGCTGCCAAAACATTTCTCCTTTAATGTTCCGGGAGGCAGATGTGAAAAATGCGAGGGGAGCGGTGAGCTTACCATAACTATGCATTTCCTGCCGGATGTTCAGGTTAAATGCCCTGTCTGCCACGGGCGGCGGTTCCAGAAAAGCATTTTAGAGGTACAGTACAAAGGATTCAGTGTTTCCGACATCTTACAAATGACCATTGCTGAAGCCGCTGCTGTGTTTTGCGACATGCCGCCGATAATGGATCGGCTGACCGTTTTGCAGAAAGTCGGCCTTGGATATTTGAGCCTTGGACAGTCCGCCACGACCTTATCGGGCGGCGAAGCGCAGCGTATAAAGCTGGCTAAGGAACTCGGTAAGCGCACAAGCGGGCATACGCTATATCTTTTGGATGAACCAACCACGGGGCTCCATCCCCACGACATCAAAAAGCTGATTGCGCTTCTAAATGAACTGGTGGAGCATGGCAACACCGTTATTTGCGTAGAACACAATCTCGATGTCATAGCAATGTCCGATTGGGTGGTTGATTTCGGGCCGGAGGGCGGCGACGCCGGTGGCGAGATTATTGTGCAGGGTACGCCGGAAACGGTGGCAAAAACAGTCCGCTCTCAAACGGGTATGTGTCTAAGATCTATATTGGAAGCACAAAATTTTACGAAGGGGTGTTTTATTTGAATAATCACATTATTTCATTACAGAGCCACATGGAGATGCTCTGTGAAACCATCGGGACAAGGCCGACCGGTTCCGTGAATAACAAAGCCGCTGTTGAGTACGCCTTTGACGTGTTTAGAAAATGCGGGCTTCAGGTACGAAAACAAGAGTTTGACTGCATAGATTGGATAAACTCCGGTGCCGCGTTGCTGGTTGACAGTCGGGATATACCAGTGGAACCAGCGGAATATTCTCTGCCCTGCGACGTCGCTGCGGAGTTTATTTGCATTGACACAGTGGACGTACTCCGTAAATCGGAGCTATCGGGAAAAATTGCGGTTTTGCATGGCGATTTGTGCAAAGAACCCTTAATGCCGAAAAGTTTCGAGTTTTATAACCCTGACGAACACAAGCAAATCATAGCTTTGCTGGAAGAAAAGAATCCAATTGCCATCATTACGGCTGTTTCGGGCAAAGAACACATTATACAGGACGGGGATTTTAGTATTCCATGCGCCGTTGTACGCTCGGATATGCTGGACTTCTTTTCGCATAGTTCTGACGGGCGGGCCAAACTGACCATCAGCACCGGGCGTATTCCGACAAAGCCACATAATGTGATCGCTACTTATGGGGCGAAAAAAGACAAGGTGTGCTTTTCAGCGCATATTGACACAAAACCGACGACACCCGGCGCTCTTGACAACGCTTCCGGCGTGTCCGCTCTACTGGCTTTCGCGGAATCTCTTTCGGGCAAGCACTATCCTTTCCAAATCGAATTCGTTCTATTTAACGGGGAGGACTACTATTCCACCCCAGGAGAAATGGCGTTTATGAGCGGTCTTTCGACGGACTACATATTAGCTGTGAATTTGGACGGTATTGGGCTCAAGAACAGCACCACATCTATTTCGTTTTATTCATGTTCAAAATATATTGAGAAAAGGATTATGGAGCGTGTGGAAAAAACAACGGGCATAGAGCGAATTGAGCCGTGGCCGATGGGCGATCACATGATATTCGCTACCTTTGGGATACCCACCATAGCTATTACTGCGAGCGACATATTCGGCCTGATCGATACCGTTCTCCATTCCTCTGATGATAATACGGGAAATATTGATATAGATGTCCTTAACAATGCGGTTCGGTTTTTATCATGCTGCGTCAACGGATGGGAACACGAAACGGACGCTTTCTATCTGCCATAAAGGGGGTTAGGCTTGCATCGTTATTATTCGCATTTGCACATGTCAATTAATCAAGTCAAACCTTATATCGTATCTGACGATCATCCCCGCGGCAAATTCATAAGAAAAGCTAAATCTAAGAGAGATACATAATTATTCAAGGAGGTATTTTAACATGAAAACACTAAAATCCAACCGGGTACTATTCGGTATGATTACTTTTGTATTGCTGCTCGCTATGCAGGAATTACTGTTTAAGGCGGGGCGTTGGATTGCTGATTTAATTCCTTATCAGCAAATAGATCCATTCGATAGTTTCGCTGGAGGTTTCATACGTCATACGATTGTATTAATAATTGCATTGTTAATTATTTTGGTGTTAAGCAAACTGATGAATCTCAATTTCTATTTTCAACTCGGAGATAAAAAAAGGGGAATAAAATATGTAACTATATTTACAGCGGTCTTTGTTGTGATTTCAGTTTTGCAACACACCTTTATGGCGTTGAACAACCGGCTTCCTATTTATACATTTCCGCTGGATGGAAGGAACATAATCGGAACTTTGGGGTTTCAGTTACTTTTAACCGGACCTGCGGAAGAATTTACCTTCCGGGCTCTGCCAATCATTTTGCTGACCCACTCATTTGGGAATAGTATTAAGATAAAAGGCAATGTTACCTTGGAGGTTATACTTGCATCGATATTGTTCGCCTTCGCACACGTAAGTTGGTCGATTATACCCCTACACTTTGAAGCTGATTATTTTCAGCTCGTTTATGCGTTTGCCATGGGAACAATACAGGGAATTGTTTACCAAAAAACGAAAAGCATTCTTTATCCGGTTCTTATGCATAGTTTCAGCAATGTTTTAATGGTCGGCGGAGGTTATGTGTTCACCGCACTGTTTTGCTAAAAGCATAACAATGTATTTTTTGAGAAATCGCAGGAAATGTAAAACATGTTAAAACCTTTGAAGAGATTCCGGATGAAGTCCTAGTACTGGCACAAGAGTTCTTATATATGTTTTTAATATTCAATATTTTTGCGCCATTTGGATAGTCACAATTTTTGCCGGTATTAATCGGCAGAGTGTTTTATTGCTTTTTTAACTAGAGTAGAGTAGTATAAAACCAGAATTTTAGTATAAATGGGCGTGATTTGCAATGCTTTTTCCTGAAAATACGGAACAGGTACAGGAGATTATAAGAAACGCACGGGAGGCCGGACGGGGACTTGTGCCGCTAAGCTCAGAGCCGCCTCATTTTCACGGCGCTTCGGTGAATCCCAATGCCGAGACCATATGTTTTTCCCGCATGAATCGAGTAATGAAGATCGACCGCCGCAGCCGTTATGCTCGTGTTGAGGTAGGCGTTACAATTGGTACGCTGATACCGCTGCTCGCAGATCAGGGATTGCGTCTTAATCTGCCGTTTCTTGCCCGCGCCGGTAAATCCGCTGCCGCAAGCGCGCTTGAGCGTGAAACGGTGCTCATTCCGAAGTATCAGTACGATTACCCGGATCCGCTGCTGACAGTTGAGACTGTTTTCGGTACAGGCGATATGTTCCGAACCGGTTCTGCTGCAGGCCCTGGCTCATATGAGGAGTCAAAAGCCGATAAGATCCTGCCCTGGGGACCCGGCTCAATAGACTATCTCCGTTTTCTTTCCGGCGCACAGGGAACAATCGGATTTGTGACATGGGCAACGCTTAAAGCCGAGGTTTTGCCATCTGCAAGCCGCCTGTTCTTTATCGCCTCTGAAAATGCTGAGACGCTTACCGATCTTGCTAATACGCTTGCGCGCAAACGCATTCCGGACGAGTGCATCATTATTAACCGTGAGGATTTCGCTGCCGCTTTCGGCGACAATGAGGCTGAGGAGCAGACTCTGCGCGGTGTATCACCGTGGGTCATGCTCTGCCGTGTTTGCGGATATGACCGTTATTCCGAGGAGCGCGTTGATATTTACGATGGCTATGTAAGAGACGCCTGCAGCGAAGTCGGACTAAATGCTGTAACATCA
>JAAZBA010000309.1 GCA_012514045.1 Clostridiales bacterium
ACCGGGACTTTCTCTCAAGCTTCCGGACATGCCCGTAATACAAAAACAAGGCACGAAAACCTTTCGATTTTCGCGCCTTGACTGGCATCCCCGAGACGATTCGAACGTCCGACCTATCGCTTAGGAGTAAAACAGTGTCATTCCGCTATCAACGTGTAACGGCCGCAGTGTATTCGTAACGGTGCCTCACGGTGCCCCCGGCTCCGAATCTTAAGCAGTTATCTGACCCAGGATCAAACAATTGTTTTTATCCTTGACTTGGGGAGCACATTACGAAATTTTGGTCACATTTCTTCTTAGTTTGTCAAACTTGTGTCCAGGTTTCTTATAAAGAAGCAGTCTTGAAAAAATCATTATTGTTTTCCAATTTGGCATGGAATCGTAATTTTTGATTTGAATGCTTCACGGCTTTATGTTATGAATTACTAAGATATGTAAATATAAGCATTGATGGAAGGTAATGTTATGGGTAGCGATTATATTCATGTGTTTTCTCCGATAACGATACGCGGTGTCGAGTACAAGAACCGTGTTGAGTTAGCACCTACGTCACCTAAGTTCACGAGCAAGGAGGGGTATTTGACAAAAGAGCATATTGACTATTTTCGTGCGGCGGCGAGAGGAGGTACCGCCATCATAACGCTTGGAAACTGCTCCGTTGACATCGCCCATGCTCAGGATGAACCCCGGCAAGTCGGTCTTGACAATGACGATTACCTAATGGGCATGGGACGCTTTGTCGATATGTGCGATCGATATGGCGCGATAGGCTCAATGGAGATAAACCACGCGGGACTCGATGCGTTGTATGATTTTAATGGGGTACCCGCTATTGGCCCGACTTCGTTTATTTTGGAGAGAGAAATACTCAGAGCAAAGTTGGCGGGACGCGAACCAGTACCTGCTATTGAAATGACCATCGACATGATTCACGCCGTACAGAGGATGTACATTGAAGCCGCATACCGCTGCAAGAGATCCGGTATGAAGATGTGCCTTGTTCACGGCGGACACACAAACCTCATTGGTCAGTTCTCAAGCCCTCTGTATAACAGGCGAAAAGATGAGTACGGTGGCAGCCTCGAAAACCGAGCTCGCTTTGCTATTGAAATACTCGATGGAATCCGCAATCGATGCGGTCAGGATTTTGTTATTGAGTTTCGTATCTCTGCCGATGAGATGCATCCTGACGGTATGCATTTTGATGAAACTAAGGAATATATGCAGATGCTCGATGAAAAGATTGACATCGTCAATGTCTCGTGCGGCATACACACGGAGAGAAAGTATTTCCGTTACTGGTCGCCCAATATGTATATGTCTGACATGGTTAATGTTCCCTACGCACGGGAACTTAAAAAGATACTCAAGTGTAAGATCAATACTGTTGCGGGCATTTGCAATTTGGATAACGCCGAGCGTATCATCTCTGAGGGCTGGGCTGACTTTGTGTCTATGGCCCGTCCCTTGATGGCCGACCCGGAAATGGTGCGCAAGTACGCCTTTAACAAACCCGAGGAGGTTCGTCCCTGTGCACGCTGCGATTATTGCAGCAGGCGTATTAACGGCATCCGCACCGTCGGGTGCGGAATCAACCCAATGCTCGGGCGCGAGAGCGAGTTTAGAGATGGAAATCTGCCTCCTGCGCCCGATAAGAAAAAAGTTGTCGTAATAGGTGCGGGACCCGCCGGTATGGTCGCGTCCATCGTTCTTTCCAAGCGTGGGCACGATGTTACTCTGTTTGAAAAGGAAAACGACATCGGCGGGCATCTTGAGGAAGCTGCATCAATGGATATCAAGATACACATGAGGAGGTACCGTGACTATATTAAGCGCCAGACACGAAATCAAGTCGCCGATATTCGAACAGGCACCTGCGCAACGCCGGAGTTGCTTAAAGAGCTCAATCCCGATGCCTTGGTAGTAGCTGTCGGCGCAAGCCACTGCATGCCCGAGATTCCGGGAATCGATCTACCACATGTGCATTGGGCTGCCGATGCTGAAATGGGCAGGTGCGAGACCGGTGATAATATCGCCGTCATTGGCGGAGGATGGTTAGGAATTGAGTGCGCTTTCACCCAGACCGAGAAGAATGCTAAGGTAAGCTTGTTCTCCAGACGTCCGAATCTCGCAGGCATTAAAGCTGCAGACGAGCTTTTATCGCGTATTAAGGAAAAAGGTGCGGCTGTATTCCCCTCTCACCGCCTTGATGAGATTCTTCCCGATAGAATTATTTGTACGAATCTCAATACCGGAGAGCGCATTGAGCATGAGTGCGACACGGTACTCATCTCCGCAGGCATGCGTCCGCGCATTGAGGAGGTAGAGAAGTTTAGGCACGTCCTTCCTGAAACCGAGGTTTACATCTGCGGAGACGCGAAGCAGCCCCGTACCGTTCCGGATGCCGTTATTGACGGGTTTAATGCAGCTGTCAATATTTGATTAAAGGAACAAGAACGACAAGCATAGATCCGATTGTCAAGCCGGTATTAGTTTGCCGCACTCGCACAAAAAATATAAAATTTTAGGAAGGAGTAATTCCAATGGCACAACTGACAAAGAAAAAAATCAGCATAAGTTACATAATTTGGACAATTATAGGGCTTGTAATCATGTTCTTTACAGCGCAAATTTTTCCAACATGGGGGCCTGTAACAGAGCTGGGGTTAAGTATGGTCGGCGTATTTGTCGGCCTTCTGGTCCTTATTACAGCAACAAATGATACAATTTGGCCATCGCTTGCAGCTTACATCGCGCTAATGGTACACGGATACATGAATGCGTCTACCGCGACATCAACTCTGATTGGCACTACGGTTATACTGCAAATGA
This sequence comes from Clostridiales bacterium, assembly GCA_012514045.1. GTDB lineage: Bacteria > Bacillota > Clostridia > Oscillospirales > QAMX01 > JAAZBA01. The sequence continues at coordinate 2,833 of JAAZBA010000309.1, forward strand.
TCGCCGTTATGGTTATCTGTTCCGCTCTTCGTGAGACCGGTGCCGGTCAGGTAATCGCAAAAAAGCTGCTGACGATTAAGGCCGTTCAGGGCAAACCGCTGACGTTCTCCATAGTCTTTTTGGTTGCTTTCCTAATTGCAGATATCTTCTTAAGCACATTTGGCGGAATACTGTTCGCCTTTGCCGTGTTTGACAGTATTATTGACGCTCTGGGCTATGACAGAAAAGACAAATATGTAAAATGCATGAACCTGGGACTATATCTTTGCGCTATGCTCGGTTCGTCTCTATTGCCGTTTTCCGGTATGGTCCTCGGCATAACCAGCGCATTTAACAAAGCGATAATGGAGTCCGGTTTCGGATTTAATCAGGCGGTTTACATCATTTCGGCGATACCTGCCGGCGTTGCTTTCATCGTTATGTATGCCGTTTGTATGAAGTATGTCTTTAAATGTGATATGAGTAAACTTTATAACCTTGATGTAAACAAATTAGAATCACTTAATAATGTTGAAAGTAAATTCAATAAAATTCAGATCGTCTATCTGTGCTCCTTTATTTTCGGCATAGCTTATTCCTTTGCCTTGCTGTTGATTCCCAAGAGCCTTTCCTGGTACCCGACATTTGCATCCATTACTCAGTGCGGTTGGTTTGTGATTGTTATTATTATTCTTACAATGATAAGGGTAGGCGGGAAACCCTTGATGGATGTCGGTAAGCATTTTAAAGAAGGCGCCGTCTGGTCTCTGATTCTCCCGGTTGGGATATTCACCGCAGTAGGCGGTGCAATGTCCGCGTCCGACCTTGGCTTCGGAACCTGGCTTATGGAGTTTCTTAGTCCAATCTTCACCAACATGAGCTGGCCGATATTTGTACTTCTCATTGTCTTGATCTGCTCAGTCGTGACAAACTTCTTCTCGAATATGGCCACCGGCGTTATTGTTTCTTCACTAACCGCACCGTTTGCAATAGCCTATGCTTCAACTTCCGGTATAAATATCAGTGTCATAGCAACCGCTATAGCGTTCTCATCCATGTTTGCCTATATGACCTATGCGGCTGCCGGTCCCGCGCCTCTGATACTGAGAAGGGACGGCGTGGATAACAAGTTCGTATGGAGCACGGGAGTACTTACTTTGATATTGTACATCGTTGTGGCCACGATCGTCTTCACAATACTCGGATATATATATTAAATCATAGCATTGCTTAGGAAAGGAGTTTGCAGATGCAAGCATGCAACACATATAATTACAGCAAGACTATCTTCTGCGATGTCGCCATAATCGGAGGCGGTGTCAGCGGCTGCGCTGCCGCAATAGAGAGCGCGCGAAAAGGGATGCATACAATCATTTTCGAGAAGGAAGTCAGCCTCGGCGGCCTTGCCACAAACGGTTATGTGCCACAGCTGGCGGGCAACGTGGAGGGTATTTGTCTTGAGTTTGCCAAGCGCCTTGAGGCAATGGGTCAGCTGCGCAAAAACACCACAATTGGCCAGATCATCAAAACAGAACCGGACAAGGATTTCTATTTCTGTCCGTCATTCGAACCGGAATATGGGAAAATCGTTCTCGAAGATATGATTTTTGAAGCCGGTGCCCGGGTTATTTACTCCTCAACACTTTTTGATGTTAATGTTGAAAATGACATTATTAAGAGCGCTGTATTCTTTACCAAGGGCGGTTATGTCAGAGTTATCGCCAAGATTTACATTGACAGCACAGGTGACGGAGATTTAGCGGCTCTTTCCGGAGTTCCGTTTGAGGTAGGCGGCTATGATTTTGCCGGTATGAACGCCTCGACAACTCAAGGTTCTCGCTGGGCGGGTGCAAACATGCTGGAATACCTTGCCGCAGAAGAGGCTTGGCAAAAAGAACAGCGTGCAAAAGGCGAAAAAAATCCGCAAGCGCTTGTATATGTTCTTGAGGAGGAGGCAATAAAGCGCGGAGAAGTCGCAAGGCACGTATGCAATCCGCATAGAGGATTCTTTAGAGTTGTAATTCCGAACACGCCCCCCGATAATCTGGAATTTGTGACATTCGCTTTCCACAGCTACTATTGCCGCAACACTGATGCTGAAGATATATCAAGACAGGTCCTTGAACAGCACCAGCTTATGAAGCAATGGCATATGTTTATGAGGAATAATGTGCCCGGTTTTCAAAATTTGCGTCTGGTCGGACTTGGGTCACTCCCGGGTGTACGCGATACAAGGCGAATATTCGGCGAATACATGCTCAAAGCATCGGATATAGCATGCGGAACGAAATTTGAGGATGGTATAGCCCGTTTCCCCGATTACTTTGATACACATCATCCCACCAGTGAAAAATGGTTTTTCATGAGGCATATACATATACCGGAACCTGCGGGCACGGCGGTCTGCGAGGCTGACCATATCGGAGTAGACTGCGATGCTCAAATGCACCCGCTTGGAGTCCCTGCCGGCGTCCCGGCGCGTGTTAATCCGAGGGATTACTGTGAGATCCCCTATAGATGCCTTATTCCGGAGAAAATAGAGAACCTGTTTTGTGCGGGTCGCTGCTGCTCCTCAGAATTTCACGCAAATGGTGCCATGCGCATCATAGCCCCGGCAATGGGGACCGGACACGCAGCCGGTCTTGCAGCCAGTATTGCTGTTCGGGAAAAGCTTCGTCCGAGGGACATAGATGGCAAGCGTATTCGAAACCTGCTTATTGATGAAGGTGTCCGCCTGAATGAGCCCTGCGACGGACATTGGAAGGAACAGCGTGAAATGGAAGGAGATTTCGCCATAAACTGGGGCGATACCATAGTTATTATGCCTCCCAATAGGTGATGACATAAATGAGAGGTCATATGGAATTACTGCCTACCATTATGCATTAAGAGGTTCAATAATTGCGGAACGGTTGGTATCGCAGTAACTGTTATACCAGCCTTTCCGGCAAAAGGCACCCGCATCACTTCATAAACAGTTTGATCATTTATTCTTTGTAGTACAATTAGGAAGGTGATAGAATTGAACAAATGGGGCAGTTGGGCGCAGAAACCCGATCTTATTCCCGAAACCAGCATTTCCGCTTTTTACAATACCGATATTGTGATTGCAGGCGCCGGGATTGCCGGGGTAAGTTGTGCGCTTCGCGCCGCACAATCCGGAGCTAGGGTAATCGTACTTGAGCAAAGCAGAAACTGGTCGGGACGCGGCGGAAATATCGGCGTTGCCAATTCCGCATTTATGAAATCAAGAGGCTATGAAAACGACATTGACAAACTGGGTGAGGAATGGATTAAGCGCTGCGGAAACAGATGCAATGAGCGTCTTGTCCGCAAATATCTTCTCAACGGCGGCCGGGCAATGGACTGGCTTATTGATATCATTACAAGGCCGGAATACGGTGCCCGTCCGGCATTAGAAGGTAGTTTGTACCGCGGAGAGAAATACCGCGAATATGTAGGTTCCCATCGCTTTTTTGATGGGCCTATGGCCAGAAACGGTGCGCGCGCGGGCGGTGCGGATGCAGTTTATGCCATGTACAGCGAGGCCTTAAAAGCGGGAGTCGATTTCCGGTTTAAAACCCGCGCCATGCAGCTGATAAAGACGGGAAACAGAGTAACAGGTATCATCGCGCAACGGGAAACCGGAGAATATGAACAGTATACCTGCAGCAAGGGCTGCATTCTCGCGACAGGCGACATCGGCGGCAATAAAGAAATGTGCGAGGATTTAGCCCCTTTAGCCAACAAGTGCGCCTCTAAGAAATACACAACGAAAAACGGCAACCTTGGAGACGGTCACCGTATGGGACTATGGGCAGGCGGCGTATTCGAGGATACACCGTTTCCAACGATGATCCACTCTATGGCATATTTTCTCGGCACCTACTGTTTCTTCTTCGCCGGCCTGGATGGCAGACGTTTTATGAACGAAGACACTTATACTCAAGGTAATTCCATCGCTGTTATTCGGGAAGGGCTCCCCTATGCTTGGTCTGTAATAGACGCAGACTGGCCGGAAAAGGTGGAAAAATCCCTAGCCTACGGAGGAGGTCTGTTTTGGGGGCAGGATCACAAACTCGATGAGGAGCCGATATTTGACCGGGAGCGTGACCTGAGACTTCTCAAGCGAGGCGAGGCCGACGGAACAATGGTGTTCGCAGACACTCCGGAGGAACTGGCAAAGCTAATGGATGTGCCGGTAGAAGCATTTTGCGATGAGCTTGCGCGATATAACCGCTTTTGCGAGGCCGGGCGTGACGACGACTTCGGAAAACGGCCGGAGCTCTTAATGCCACTGAACAAGCCGCCGTTCTACGCGTTGAAATTCGGACCATCGTTACTAGCAGTGGTTGGCGGTCTTAAGACTGACGCAAACTTTCAGGTGGTCGGTGAAACCAACGAACCCATAGAAGGTCTCTACGCCATTGGAAACGTTGCCGGAGGCAGATATGGAGTTGACTATCCTTTGATTATTTGCGGCAACAGTCACGGTACTGCGTTAACCTTCGGTTTCCTTCTGGGCGAGGAACTTGCTGCAAAGGAAGCCTAAAATAGAATAGACTTATGGTAGGAATCTTATGGATATATCGAAACTTCGGTCAGTATGTTTAGTGGGCAAATACAGAAACTACGCCGAGGCGGCTTATCACCTTTGTGTAAGCCCATCTGTTTTGTCTAAGCACATATCATATGTTGAAAATGAGCTTGGCGTCGCTCTCTTTGAGAGAGCCAATAAATCGACTCCAATAAAGCTGACTCCGGTCGGAGAGAAGATCCTCCCTTGTCTTAATGAAATGCTTGACACATATTACAAGGCTGTTGGAATCGCCAAGGATTACCCTGAGAGTTCAGAAAATCTTTTGACTGTCTGCACCTGTCCCTATATCGGAGACTTTCATGAACCGGAAATGCTTTCCGCGTTTATCCGTGAACACCCCAACACCACAATTGTACGCCGTGTATCAAGCGTCAGAAGCATCGTCGAGCAGATCTGTAGCGGGTTAGCAGACGCTGCCTTTCTACCTGTACTCAACTATATAGGATCTGATGATGAATACATGCCGCTGGCAAACGCAAACATTTCCGTAGACGAGCTGTTCACTATAAAAAGCTTAAAGATCGGCGTGGGAAAATCTCATCCTCTAGCTGAATGCACAAAAATAACCGATACTGAATTTGATTTACTCCATAATGACACGTTTCTTTTTTCTCTTGATCAGACAGACACTCGCTGGCCGAGCAAGCG
>JAAZBA010000095.1 GCA_012514045.1 Clostridiales bacterium
ATGGTGGCGATTCTCGATATAAGGTGTGATTTCTCCTTCTCAATATCGTAGATAAACAGACTCCTATAACCCTCTTTGTCGGGGTAGGTGTCGTTTAGGATATATTTCCTGTCAGGGGAGAAAGAGCAGTGTCCGTCCCCGGGCATCTCGTCATGGGGATCATATTTCATTACCTCGTGGGTTTTGTCCCGGAAAAGGTAGCAGCCCCACTTATTTTCCTTATATGTATTGGCGTATATCATCACATTCTTCGGATCTCTCCAGTGGAGATGGGAGGCTAACCGCTCAAGCAGGAGATATGGTTCGCTTCCGTCCACGTTTGCCGTGATGGTGAACGTGCGCCACTTTGACAGGGGCTTGTCCTCACGTCCTCTGAACAGCACAAGAAAACGGCTCGCGTCTGTGTTGAGATTGATGTGGTTAACAAGATATTTCCAGCGGTAAAGCTCATCTTCCGTCTCCATATAGGGCTTTGATATCTTATACATATCGTCTAAGGAGAGAATAAGCCTGCAGTCGCCGGTGTCGAGGTCTATGCAGTATACTCCGTCATCCTTTGGGTGGAGCTTATTTTCCCAAGGGTCTTTTATCTGGGCATAGCCGTAGCCAGCCCGAAACCAGAAGATACGGGAAAAGTTGATAGACAACGCGCATTTGCCGTCAAGAGATACAGTGGCTACCGGCATGGGTATGATTCTCTTTTTTCCCGTTTTTACGTTTTGAATGACACTGCGGTATATCCCTCCATAACAGACGTTATATATTACCTCGTCTGTATGTCCGGGACGCCACTGGTACATTGAGCCCTGCTGGAAGTTCCATGCGAGAGTTTCGGAAAGAGGGATAAACGCATTGTCCCGCAATCTTATCATACCCAGCTCCGCTACCTCTCCCGCCATAGGCATATGGTTCATGAAGGGAATTCTATGGCACAGGTGGTACTGAAGATCATCGGAAAAGGGCTGATTGTCGTAGTAACCGTAAAACCAGTGGTACGGCTCTCTTGTGAGCCTTTCGATTGGCACAAGCTGTTCTTTCAGCGGACGCATAATATTTCCTCCATTTCATCAGATATGGTATCGGCGGAGGGGTGCCCCTCCGCCGGTATTATACTACTCTTTCGTTTCTTTATCAACCGTAAATTGCCTTGAGGTCATTATACTGAGCGTTGTACTCCTCGATGTATTTCTCACCGCCGGCTGCCAGCCACTCCTCAATACCACGGTCAAGATCGTCAATCGCCATATTACCGCCTACAATTCCTTCCACATATGTGGATATGAGCTTGCTAAGATCACTGATCTTGTTTTCGCTCTCGGTGCCTGCCCACTGATAGGGGAACATGTAGTCATAAGACTTGACGTATGCCAACTTACCGGTATAACAGTCGATTGTCGCTTTATTGATGCACTCCAAACCGCCTTCAAGAGGACGCCACTCTCTGCAGTAAAGTCCTCCGGGAAGTCTGCAGTAACTTGAGTATACCTTTTCTTTGCCATCAGGAACTTTAACTGTATCGCCGTTGTCTTCCCACTGTACACCCGGGATACCGTAGTTACGTACGGCGTTGCCTTCGGCTGTGCAGTAGTAGTCAAGGATTTCAAGGTAGCGTTTGACTTCTTCTTCACTTGCCTTTTTATTGAATACAATGGAGCCGCCGTAGAGGTTCTGCTGCATAGATCCACCCTGTCCATTTGCTCCGGAGGGAGAGGAAATCATAATGGGATCTGCATCCGGGGATGCTGCGAGAAGGTTGCCGACACCAGAGTCGCCCTCGCCGTACCATGTGAAGAACATGCCTGCTTCGCCCTGTACAAACGCTGCGATGGATGTATCGTAGTTCATCATTGTCTGATTTGGATGGATGTAGCCTTTTTGCTTCCAGTC
>JAAZBA010000325.1 GCA_012514045.1 Clostridiales bacterium
CGTACTTTTGGGGACTATACTCAAAAAAGATAACGAAAGTCGGTGCCTGGAGTGGGCTTCTGTCGGGACTTATTGTTGTGGGCACAGCAGTTATAGTAACAAGCATCATTTCGGGGTTCCCGGTTGCAAAATCACTCGCTCCGGAATTTGGAGTATCAGCAATGGCGGTATCCTTTGTTATAACGCCAATTGTTTCTAAATTTACTAAACAGCTTCCAAACGAGTTCGTAAGACGCGCATTCATGTACATAGACAAGAAATAATTATAATAGACGGCGTATAGGACAAGTTCATATGCGCCGTCTATTAGTATTTTAAAGGAATCTGAAAGCGTGCAGGGAGGTAATAATATGAAACGCTCTGAGATCAACAAGGCTATAACGGAAGCTGTGGCATTGGCAAACAGATATTGTTTCAAGCTGCCGCCTTTCGCGTTCTGGTCTCCGGAAGAGTGGAAGACAAAAGGGGAGGAGTACGACGAAATACGCGACAACTATCTCGGGTGGGATATAACAGATTTCGGTCTTGCTGATTTTCGTAAGACAGGTCTTCTTTTGTTCACATTAAGAAACGGAAACCATAAAATAGAAAAGTATAAAAAGACCTATGCTGAAAAGCTCCTCATATCAGAGGAGGGACAGGTCACACCATTTCATTTCCATTGGAGTAAAATGGAAGATATAATTGTCCGCGGCGGCGGGAATATGATGATTAAGCTTTATAATAGTACTCCGGAGGGAGCGTTCTCAAACGAACCTGTGAGAGTGTCATCAGATGGGCGTAATTATTCTGTTCCTGCTGGTACTATTTTGAGGCTGATTCCTGGAGAGAGTATAACGTTGTATCCCGGTCTCTATCACAGCTTCTGGGGTGAAGAAGGTCACGGAAGTGTACTCATCGGTGAGGTAAGTATGACAAACGATGACAGCGCAGACAATCGATTTTATGAAAATATAGGAAGGTTCCCGGAAATAGAGGAGGATCAGCCTCCCATTTATCTTATGTGCAACGAATATCCAAAGGTTTAGCACGCTAAAAAACAAGGAGGTTATGACGTGAGGCTGACATTTCTCAAGCGGTATACAATGAAGGATTTCTTCAGTCTTTATCTGCCGCTCTTAGGTGAACAGGCAATGGCTACGTTTGTAGGTCTTGTAGGCATGCTCATGGTCAGCCATGCAGGTGATGCAGCTCTGTCTGCGGTCGGTATCGTCAATACTATTAATTTAGTTGTACTTAGTGCCTTTACTGCTCTTGCTTCTGGGGCTACAGCGGTAATATCTCAGCTTTTGGGCGCGAGGAGAAACAAGGATGCGGGAGCATGTACTACTCAGTTTCTCGTTGTATCGGTTAGTGCCGCTATTATTATAGGTACTCTGATGACTATATTTGTAAAGCCCATACTTTATGCCTTTTTTGGGTCTTCGGAGCAGGATGTGCTGGACTCAGCATATATATATCTCGCAGCCTCGTCCCTTTCTGTGCCTTTTCTCGTCGTTTCCACATCTATCTCAGGTATATTCCGTGCCTGCAGGGATAATAAAACACCAATGTTCGTATCTATTATTGTCAACATCATAAACGCACTGATATGTGCAGTTACAATTTACATCATTGAAATCGGTATCCTTGGTGCGTCTATCGCAATGCTCGTAGCAAGAATAATCGGGTCAATTCTCAGCATTATAATGCTCTTAAAGCCGGGAATGAGGAGCGTATCCATGCCCTTTGCCATATCAAAGAGTTTTAAAGTGCAAATGGAGACAATA
>JAAZBA010000326.1 GCA_012514045.1 Clostridiales bacterium
AGCGAAGTCTTTCTGGAGTGGGTTCATCGAAGCGATTCTCATCTCATCGGTATCCTTCAGGTCGATGAGATATCCATCAGTGTGAATTTCGGAGGATTGGAGAACATTGAGGTTGGCACCTACTCCGATGCCTATTTCGGCAAGCTTAGGATCGCCGGCAGCGATCATGTCGAGATAGGACTGCTTAAGTGTGGGAACACCGTTAATATATTCCCAAGTGTCGCCTTCGAAGCCAATATCCATGATTCTCTGGATGTCAAGGTCATAGATAACATTGAGGAAATCAAACACAGCGTCTGTGTTGTCAGTCATGCCAGAAACAAAGATCGTGTAAGAGGGGAAGAATCCGGAGGGGTTTGCGTTGTTGGCGAATGCAAAATGACCCTTTGAGGGAATACGAATGATACCAGCAAGGGTATTGGGATCAGAAGCGCGCATTTCGGAGTAGAGACCGCCAGCAACCCAGTTGGCTGTAGCAACATACTGACCCGCCTTGACCTTTGTGTTGAACTCATCTGACGTCTGGGTGAAGGAGTCGGGGTCAAGGATGCCTTCTTTATAAGCCTTGTTGTAGAATCTCATGGAAATCCAGAATGGACCTTTTTCAACGTCTGTATAGCCGTTTATGAGTTCAGAAGGATCCCTTACAGACTGGAATAGTTGATAGTTAGAGAACGTCCAGGGGTTACACATAGCTGTTGTAAATACAGCGTGGTTCGACCAGTTGCCCAGAGAGTCTATAAGCCCGATGCCGTAGACCTTCTTGCCATCGGGTGTCTCCGGATGGAGCTCAACGGCTTTTTTAAGAGCAGCTACATAATCATCATCGTTATTAACTTCGGGAGCGCCTATCTCTTTATAGTAGTCCCAACGGAAGTTATATCCGCGGCCTACGTCTGTACCGCCGCGGGGAAGCTCCATACCGACATTTTCAGGCAGGAAGTAGAGGCTTTCGCCCTTACCGACTGTTGCTACAAGAATGTCGATAGCAGCTTTGTAAAGATCGTTGCGGAGATTCGGGATCTTCTCATCGATGTGGGGGAGAAGGTCAAGGGCAAGACCTGTTTCTGTGATGTCCTTAAGCTTAGAGGAGTCTGTACCGAACATAAGGTCGGCAAGGTCGCGGGAGGCAAGCATAAGGTTGTACTTGTCGCCATCAAGATACTGATAAACGATTTCTACATTAGCCTGCTCCTGAATGTGCTTCCAAACATCGGTTTCATACCAGTTTACAGGTTCAGTCTGATACTGAGAAACAGAGGCATATGTCATCTGCCTCATCTCAGCTGTATCGCTTGAATCAGGTTTTGTTTCTTCTTTCTTTTCTTCTTTTTTCTCTTCAGTCTTCTTTTCTTCAGTCTTCTTTTCTTCGGCCTTCTTTTCTTCCTTTTTCTCGGTTGTGGCGGATGAAGAAGAGCTTGAGTCGACTGTCTTTTTCTGGCAGCCTGCGAACATTGCTATGATCATAAAAGCTGCAAGAATAAGGGCTAATACGCGGTACTTTTTCATTGAAAAACCTCCATATAATTATTTGTCAAAATCTCTGACATTTATATTATACATCAAACGCCAATAAAAATCAATGAATATTTCCACAAAAAATGTTGCATAAATCCACACTTTTTGAAAGAGCAATCAGATTCTTACTGTGGGAAAGTTAAATTATTTAAGGATTAAATGTGGAATAATGCAAATAATCAGTCATCATCCATTTATTTTCTTGACATTTATGCCGCTTAGAGCTAATAGAATAGGTTTCGCGTCGGTTTTGTCTGAAGACACACAGACAATATTGCTAATAACCTTTTCAGGATATTTGTTAAGCCAAGTGAAGCCAAGAACAGTTATATCGCGCCCGTCCTGTGTCTTTGTCTCTATGATGGGATCGGAAAAATAGGTGGCAATGTAACCTTGATGACGGTAATACTGCTGTGGAAGAGGCTCAGCATAGCGTCTGGACCACACGCATATGTTGCCGGCGTATTCTATGGGTATTTCTTCCCTGGTACCGTCCAAGTAGTTGACAATGTAGCTTCCTACCCTTTCTAGTGGTTCCCATGCGGTTCGTCTGTCGTTATTGAGAGTTGTATGGAGGAATACCAGACGGTCATATGTCGATGACACATTGATCGTGTAATTGTCGGCAAGAATCGGTATATCTGTGTTGAAAAGCTCGCCATCATAGCTTTCGGCGGCAAGATATATTTCGTAAGGTAAGATATCATCTCCATCTAGCACAATATGGTTATATTCCTCAATGAAATCGTCGCGTATAATCTCACCCCTCAGTTCGTCTCTGACGGAAGGAATAAGCTCTCCGATGACTCTGTTGTACACAGGCCTTGCTAAAGATGTGTAGTCGCTGTTCCAAAGCATTTCCGCTGTATACATAATGTCAAATATTTTCCCTTTTTTGGCAAGGTTATATTCATCAAACAAGCACCATGTGGATACTTGACCTCCAAGCATATGATCTTTTTTAATTCTTGTTTCAAAGCGCGGGTAATGGCTTGAATAGAGATTTCCAACAATGACATTGAAATCATAAGGTAGAATATGGTCTTCCATGTCAAGATCAAAGTGGAAATACCAGATGAAATCAAGCATCAGGATATCTTTCGGTATCATTGTTCTGGCGGGGCTTGTCTGATAGCGCTTTTCTGTGGGCTGAAGCATATCAGACCATATGCACATCTTCAGACCCTTCTGCTTTAGATAATTGTACATGCGGTTTACATGTTTTGCGTAAAGTTCGGCGTGATTCTTGTTCTTACAGCGGGAACATAGACCGATCTGGTAAATTTCATCGTGACCCATGTGGACATATCTCTCGGGCTTTACAACCTCAACAATTTCATCTATGATATCGTAAATTATCTCATAGCTCTTGTCGTGCATGGGACAATATGAGTGATAATAGAATACATCAGGGGGCTGATCCGAGGCTCTTGTGTCATGGATCTCGTTATCCAGATCTTCATCTATTTCCGCGATTTCAGGATGTGCATAGGTTATGTATTGGACGTGACCGAAAGACTGCACCTCGGGTATAACCTCAAATCCCAGGGATTTGGCATATTCCACAAGGTCACGGACTTCATCTTTTTCAAGAAGTCCTCCACCGGCAACAGTGCCATGAGGGAACTTTGGCTGCAGACCATCAGCGGCAGCTTTATTGCCCTGGAGCCATCCCTCACTTATTTCCGGATGTCTGTCAAACCGCATGCCTCCGGCGAATTCAAGGAATATCTGGTTATAACGCATGGGAAGAAGGACATATCGGAATACTCTCTTGGCAAACTCAAGCTGATCTCTTGGAGGCAGCATCATATGGAAACCGCGCATCTCTTTGAAAGGTTTGTCGGAAATCTCGCATGTTGGTATCGTGCCGCCGGTAATGAGAGAGAAAAACGCCTCGCAGCCATATAGAAG
>JAAZBA010000302.1 GCA_012514045.1 Clostridiales bacterium
AGGCAACACAGAAAAGCTTCAACATCTCATAAATTCATTATCTTGACATATCCCGGTTTCTCTGTTATCATTTACATATATTATTACAAAGGATGAATAAAACAATGAACAAACTCGTTGAAATCTGTGCTTCTGTAATGATTCCCCGAGGGGAAGGCTTCTATACCGCATGTGTTGACAATGTAGACTATCTCGTAGTAAAGGGACGGGATTTTTCTTCATTCGACATAATCGTATCCGACAGCGACATAGCCATTTGCCCGCAAAACAATAAAAATGCCAAGTTGCTGCGAGGTTATATAGACTATCTCAACCCTGTATCACGCAAAGGTCACCCTTATACGATTGGCCTTGGCGATCGCCTCGGATGCGCCGGTGAAGGCCACTTGAAGCTGATGAAGGGCAAAAAAGTGTTCCCGGTACTTGCTCAGCAGTCAATTCGAGAGTTGAATCTCACCGGTCGCACTTATGACGATGTGCTTTCAAGCGCTATGTGGGCGGTGTTCAACGAAGGTTATACCTCCGGATTTGGCGCAGATGGAGATCATCTGAAACAGCCCTTCGAAATCGAATATGCCATAGCCTGCGGCTACTCTATGATAACATTAGACTGTTCAGAGCACATTGATAACACAATTGTAAAGCTCTCCGATAATGAGCTCAAAGCAAAATACGAAGAGATTTCACCTGAGATCAGAGAAAAATATGAAAAGAAGTATTTGGGTGAATGCGATTGCGGTGTCTCATTTGATATGAGGTCCTTAATGCAGAGCGTACTTATATATTCTGACGCCATCGAGTACACTCATGAGATTTATGAGAGATTTATAAAACCCAATGACATCGATTTCGAGATGTCGATCGACGAAACCGCAACTCCCACCTCACCGGAAAATCATTATTTCCTGGCAAGTGAGCTCTACTCTAGAGGAATAGAATGTGAAACTCTGGCTCCCAGATTTTGTGGAGAGTTTCAGAAGGGTATAGACTACATCGGAGATGTCTTGGAGTTTGAAAAGGAATATCGTACTCACGATGAAATTGCTCGTCACTTTGGATACCGACTTAGTGTTCACTCCGGAAGTGATAAATTCAGCGTTTTCCCCATAGTCAGAGAGAATTCTTCCTGCGGTGTTCATGTTAAAACTGCTGGAACAAATTGGCTTGAGGCACTAAGAGTAATAGCAATTTGTGAACCCTCTCTTCTACGTGAAATCTATATTTATGCTGTGGAAAACCTTCCCAAAGCTCAGGTTTACTACCATATACGCTCCAATAAAGAGGATGCACCTTCCATTGAAAACATAAGCGACAGCGAACTACGCAGACTTCTTGATGCAGATGATACCCGCCAGATTCTCCATATAACCTACGGGCTCATACTCAACGAAAAAAAGGATGGAGAATATGTATTTAGGGATCGCCTGTATGACTGCCTAAAGCGTAACCGTGATTCGTACTCCGAAGGATTGATTAAACACATAGGTCGCCATCTCGCATTGGCATTTGGTGAATAAATTACACCCCGAAGTGTATTTGTTAATGCTTCGGGGTGTAATTATGTCTTATTTTATTCCATTGACGGACGAGAACCAAAGATTCTTCTCATAACTGTTGCAAAGGTTGAAACATCAAATACAGGCTGATAGAAATCCTCATGAGTGGCGGCGTAGTCCAAAGTGTCCTCCCAAAGCATATATGCTCTGGAGTCATCTCCCTCAGCTTTGGCAGAGAGAGCGTTTGCCAAACGCTTTATTATCCTTGCATGGTAGTGCATATACCTCCAGGAAACTTCAACGCTGCGAATATCATGATGACTATTGCGCTCAATAACTTGGATAAATTCATTGACTGCAAGGGGAATTCTGTCAAGATCTGACACATGAGAAGGATTGTAAAAAGGTTTCCCCTCAATGCCTCTTTCTCCTCGCATGTATGCAGGATCGAAAAGCCTTGATATCTCTGCACAGTAGTCCATGCAGAGCTTCCAGTCATCGCCGAAAGAATGGGAGAAGAAGTCCTCCGCAAGCTCCTCAAAGGTTAGCTCGGGATCAAACATCGCCTGTCCGTAAAGATACTCAGGGAAGCCTGTAGGAAGGAAGGAACGCTGTGTCTGATCTTCGATTATTCCGTTGATATTGTGTTTCTTAAGGGCTCTGATGTCATTAAGAATAGTACGCCCCAAATCAAAGTAGCCGGGATCTTTGTAGTGATCCCACATGAAGTGATATTCGTAGATAAAACTGTCACCGGAGAATATCTCCTGCCACTTTTCAAGATAGGCAAGATTCTGAGCCATACCAACGGGATACTTGAGATTGTTGCGATCATAGGGGATATAAGCGTTTAGGTCAGCGTTAAGTCCATAGGATTCGCTGTATGTGCGAGTGATGGGGGCAAACAGAAGAGTAAACCGGGAGGGGTTGTTGAAACGTTTTTCAATGGGAGGCCAGTAGAGATCAACATAAGCGATAAATACAAGCTTAATAGGGAGCTTACGTTTTGTGAGCTCCTCGTCCATTTCGTTAAGGAGCACCACATAGTGATCCGCTGTGTCCATCTTCCGGCATTCCTTACACTCGCAGTGATTATTCTTGCCGTCCGCAAGCCATATGTGGAGGTAATCAACATTTGTATGGCTTTCGGCATAATCAGCCATGTAATCGACAACCTTTTTGCGAGCTTCGGGATTTGACATGCATATATTTGTGTTGAGAGGCACATCGCCGTAAATTTCACGCTTGCCGTCAATCTCGGCGAGATACTGCTTTATGTCATCGGGGATATCAAGCTTTTCCTTGTCCCAGCCGATGCCTTCAATGCCAAATGGCTCACATGTCCAGCCGTGCCCCATATCGTTGTAGATAAGACCGCGCTTCGATATTTCGGTTTCAAGAGCAACCTTATACTGTTTTACTGTCTCTACCGTAATGCGCTCGGAACGTTTATGCTTGTTGTCTCTGTGGCTATACCAGCGGTCGTAGAAAATATAGGGTACTTTGAACTCCAGCATATAGGAATTGAGTCCTACCTTGGGAGCCCATTCTATATTGTCAAGCATGTTCTGTTGGCTGACCGCACCCTCAAT
>JAAZBA010000028.1 GCA_012514045.1 Clostridiales bacterium
ATAAAGGGTAAGGGACAGTACGTGGGAACATCCATGTTCTGGGGTGTCACAAACAATGGCTGGTGGGGTGAAGGTGAAATCAAGTTCTACATGGACGGCGATAAGGAGTTCCCCACAATATGCGGTACAGGTACCGAGGATTATTTCTGCGCATCGTATAACTTCGATGTAAACGGACACTATACGGAGTTTACAACTCCCTATACAGGAATGCCTCTGGTAATACGCCCCGACGGGCTCTATTCCTCGCAGCAGCGTTTCTCTCTATATAGGTGGCATATAACTGACCCTATACGCTTTGAGGAGGATCTGAAAGTCACAATTCAGGCTTTGGGCTGGCGCAGCGGCGGAAGATATCTCCCTCTGCAATGCGACATATCCTCCGTAGCATACTGGTACCAGACCATTCCTTCAGAAAAATTCCCAAGCCTACCTAACAGAGACTATCTTGAGATAGTATAAGTAGTATTACAACTATAATAGTATCTGCAACTGCCGAAACTATATGTCGGCGGTTGACTTTATATGTGTCCAACAATGTTAAAAAATAGTTATGTATGCTATTGACATAAAACTTAGTTTGATATATAATAACCGAAAAATTGTTTGATGTTTGTGAACTCAATTAATCTGCTCGCTGAGAAATGATTAAAAAATGCAAGAGAAAGGGATGTTGCTTTATATGGATGTGAAAGCAAATAAAGACTTAACTGTTATTTCAATGAAAAAGCGGCAGAGAAAGTCAACTTGGAAGCTTTTCAAGAATGATATTGCCCTGTATATTATGCTGCTTGTTCCGGTAACAGTCGCTGTAATATTTCGATACATACCTATCGGCGCGCTGATTATGTCGTTTAAAGACTATAACTTTGTTCAGGGAATTCTTGGTTCTCCTTGGGTTGGGTTTAAATGGTTCGAAAAGTTCCTTTCAAGCGCGAAATTCGCCACGATATTCCTTAATACTTTAAAAATAAGCGTGTATTCGCTTGTTTTTAGCTTCCCTTGTCCGATTATTCTGGCCTTAAGCCTCAATGAAGTAACAAACGACAAATTCAAAAGAGCCGTGCAGACAGCCTCATATCTGCCGTATTTTGTGTCAACCGTTGTTGTAATATCGATGATGAATCAGATACTGTCACCTACGACCGGTATCGTCAACAACGTCATAGTAGCCATGGGCGGTACCGCGATCAATTTCCAGGCCGATCCGAAGGCTTTCCTGCCGATGTATATCATATCAGGTATATGGTCAGGTATTGGATACAGCTCGATTCTTTATCTTTCGGCATTGACCGGAATTTCACAGGAGCTATATGAAGCGGCTGTAGTTGACGGAGCCGGGCGTTGGCGTAAAATGTTCCATATTACGATCCCCGGCATTCTTCCCACGATTGTAATTCTTCTCTTGATGAACCTGGGAACACTTCTCAATGTAGGGTTTGAGAAGGCATACCTCATGCAGAACGACCTGAATATATCCGCATCGGAAATCATAGGCACATACGTGTATAAACAAGGTCTTGTCAAGCTTGACTACTCTTACTCGGCAGCTGTGGGCATGTTCCAGTCGGTTATAAACCTTGTTCTGATAACTGTTGTGAATACTATATCAAAAAAGGTTGCCGACATAAGCCTTTGGTAATCGGAAGGAGGAATGAAAATGATTGAAAACAAAAGCTTCGGGGATCGTACTTTCAATTTCTTGAATACTGCGTTCCTAACCCTCCTTGCTTGTGTATTTTTGTATCCGATGCTCTATATAATAGCCATATCCTTCTCCGCTCCGATAGCAGTGCTGAACAGACAGGTTTGGTTATATCCAGTTGACATAAGTTTTGAGTCTTATAAAACAGTCTTTGAATCCGAAGTGATAGCGAAGGCTTATGCGAATACTATATATTACACTGTCGTCGGTACTGTGTTTGAGCTTATGGGAACTACGCTCCTTGCATACCCGCTTTCTAAGAAGAGACTTATCGGTAGACGTTATTTCTCCTTCTTCTTCTACTTTACCAATATCTTTAACGGCGGTATGATTCCTACCTATCTTGTTATAAAGAATCTTAAGATGGTAGACACGATTTGGGCATTGGTTATTCCCGGATGTATATCCGTATATTATGCCATAATTCTTCGCACAAATTTTGAAAACATTCCCGTAGATCTTGAGGAAGCGGCAAAGATAGACGGTATGGGTAACTGGGCTATACTTGCAAAGATATATGTGCCATTGTCCAAGCCGATATATGCTGCTCTTACGTTGTTCTTTGCTATAGGATTCTGGAACAGCTACATGCAGCCCCTAATTTACTTAAACAACGCCAACAAATATCCTCTTCAGATTGTTTTGAGAAATATCGTGTTGGCAGGATCGCTAAATGATCTGTCAGGAAACGCTGTAGGTTCCGGAGCTATGGTTGACATGAGAACAATAGGAGAGACGATGAAAGCCGCCGCCATCATGGTTGTTATGGTTCCTGTAATGTGTATCTATCCCTTTGTACAGAAATACTTTGTCAAAGGCATAATGATTGGAGCTGTAAAGGGATAACAAAGTATTTAATCCGGCAATCGGCATTTAATCCAGAAACCGGAATTAAATAAATATTTAAAATGGAGGAAATCCACAATGAAAGCAAAGCGTATCCTTGCTCTGTTGCTGGCGATGATGATGGTATTCATGCTCGCAGCTTGCAGCAGCGACAAGAAGGAGGACACAAGCGCCTCCTCATCCACAGACTCTTCTACTTCCGCTGAAAAGAAGGAAGAACCCAAGAAGGAAGAGAAGAAGGAAGAACCCAAGAAGGAGGAAAAGAAAGAAGAGCCCAAGAAAGAAGAGACAGCTCCTGCCGCAGAGGAAAATGAAAACATTACAATCGAGTGCCTCTTCTCGAACCACGACTCTCAGCCTTACACAGAGGCAACATGGCTGCTCCCGAAGAAAGCTCTCGAGAAGTTCAACATCACAATGAACATGAACGCTATCCCGTCAGCATCTTTCGAGGAAAAGAAGAACACAACTCTTGCCTCCGGCGAAATCCCCGATCTCGTAATGGGCGTTGCAAAATCTGTTTGTGACGAATATGGCAAGCTCGGTATGTTCATGAACTTCATGAATTATATCGATATCATGCCCAACATGGCGAAAATAATGGACGAATATCCCACTCTGAAGGCATATATGCCTTCAGAGAATGAGATGTATGCCCAGGCATCTCAGATTACAACTGCGGGTGCTGTTAATACAGCCTGCTACTTCATTCCGATGATTCGTATGGATATAATGAATGAACTCGGCCTCTCCCAGTGGGAATCATATGACGAATTCTATGATGTGCTTGCCGCCATGAAAACAAAGTATCCCGATTCATATCCTTGGGTAAACCGTCAGGGTATTGCGTTTATTATCTCTGTTTTTGCTCCGGGTCTCGGTATCGACAGCTTCCCTTCCGGGCTTTCAAGCACTGGTTGGGGTGTCTGGAAAGAAGACAGCAAGTCATTCACATCAATCATGGACGAGCCCAACTTCAAGGAATGGGTAATATTCATGAACAAGCTCTATAACGATGGACTTCTTGACCCCTCCTACGCCACCGACGACACACAGACATGGGAGTCCAAGATTGTTTCCGGCGCCGGATTCTTTGCCTGCGACTACTTCGCCCGTCCGGAAATGAT
>JAAZBA010000023.1 GCA_012514045.1 Clostridiales bacterium
GAAAAATCCCCTCATCTGCACCTACGGAGATCAGCTTATACAGGACCGGGTAGGTCAGCGGATCGATGAAGAATGGGTCATGGATTTTGTCAGAACGGCGGAGGAGAAGTGGGGACACAAAAATATTAACCTCATAATCGATGACTCATGGCAGCACTGCCAGTCCTTCCAGCCAAAGAGCGATACCGCAAGATTCCCCGACATGAGAGCGCTTTCCGACAAGCTTCACGAGAGAGGACACAAAGTGATTCTCTGGACACGGCCCCTTTTTGACAACGTACTAAACGGCTTCGAAACATTGTCCCAGCAGTACAATATTCTAACCTCATATTCTCCCGCCTCCGCCATGCCTGACTACTACAAAGGCTCATATATGATAGACTACACTGCTGACACCGCGAGAGATTTCCTTCATGAAATATGTCTGGGACTTTTTGGCTCCGGCGAGGGACAGTTCGACGCGGACGGCGTAAAGCTTGACTTCATCGGCACAATCCGTGACCCCTCACTGACGGACTCTTATTCCCACCCTGAGAAAGGCATCGGCATGCGTGAGCTTTACCTGTTCTACAAAATGTTCTCCGAGGAAGCAAGAAAGATAAAGAGCGATGTGCTCATCGATTGCACCGTTGGAGATCCCCGCTTTGAAGGCTTCATAACCCACAACCGTCTCCACGATACCCATGCGGGAGTTGAGGAAAAGGAGCTGAGGGCAAAGCTGTCTACTTTAGCCTGTCCCGGTCTGATTGTGGACTGTGATGGCGCTCTCATGTACTCCCATTGGCTGAGAAACCATTACATCTCCGCCGCTGTCTACTCTGTGCCCTCAAACTACTACTTAAACGGCTTCCAGGATTACAGGAACTGGAACGGTCTTCCAGAGAAGGACGAGGAATGGGCGAAGCATCACGACCTTGATGACAGAGAAAAACTCGATTTTGGCGCCCTTCTTGACATGACCGCCTACCGCCCCGATGGCAATCCGGTGATGGATGACTTTGGTCAGTGGAGGCTCGTCACGGAAGATGGGCAGACAAACGCCTACTCGAAGAGAGGAGACACGGTTATATACTACCCGGAGCGTGAGGGTGAGACAGGATATATCTTCACTTTCCGGTCGGAAGCCCAGATCCTTCCCCTTTTCGGAAGAAAAATCTCAGACCTTACCCCCGCCCCTTGGCGTGACACTCTCCAACTTGATTACGCCAGAGACCGCTTCATAACTCATCTTATCCCGGGTGTGGTGTATACCTTCCGCTGGGAAGACAGCGGCGACTCCATAGACCGCGCCTTCCGTGAAGCAGATACCGGTACCGTTGAGGGAGAAGTAGACTACGTAAACTGATATAGAAATTGAAACCATCTCGTCGGAAAAGTCCTTTTTGTTGACAATTTCGGCGGGATGGTGCATAATAGAAGCAGGGAAAAGTTAAATTTACTGTTACAGATTGGAGGAACTCATATGTCAAAGAAGCTGGTGGCGTATTTTTCCGCAAGCGGGGTAACCGAGGGCGTGGCGAAGAAACTGGCGAAAGCCACAGGCGCCGATATCTTCGAAATCAAACCCGTTACAAAGTACACTGAGGAGGATCTAAACTGGAGAAATTCCGAATCCCGCAGCTCAGTCGAGATGAAGAACCGCGACTACCGCCCTCCCGTTTCCTCAAAAGTCGGGAACATGGAGGATTATAGCTTAATCTTTGTGGGCTTCCCAATCTGGTGGTATGTGGCGCCTACCATAATCAACACCTTCCTTGAGGATTACAATCTGTCCGGGAAGACCATTATAATCTTCGCTACCTCCGGCGGCAGTCCCATGGGAAAGACAATTGAGGAACTGAAGGACAGCTGTCCTTTAGCAAAGCTCGTCGAGGGCAGGATTTTCAAAAAGAACATAACCGAGGCGGAGCTCAAAGCATGGGCGGAGAGCCTGAAACTATAGAGGATATTAGTTTAGGTCGGTGACAAAATGGAACGAGGAAAATCCTATGTATACAGCGAACGGGCACATTTTATGTGCCCGAATATGCATTTTGGTATGCTTGTCACAATACGGGGTGAGTACGACGGGGATAAGCTGAGGTTCTGTCTCGGCGCGCTCTCAAAAGCTCATCCCTTCCTTGAAAGCGTTATCGCCCGGGATGAATCGGGGAGATTATACTTTAGAAAAACAGATGGACTGACAGTCCCACTTATCGAGTGCGGGGGAGAATGGCAAAAGGACTACGACGAAATCTCCCTTGGGGGTTGGGATATAACAAGAGAGTGTATGCTCAAGGCTGTGACTTATCCCTTTGAGGGAGAATTCCGGCTGCTTCTTGTGGCTCACCATATGCTTTGTGACGGCAGGGGACTTTTACAGCTTGCTGAGGAGCTCGCCTATTGCTATGTAAAGGGTGAGCAGCCGAAATATGTGGAGGAAAGACTTATTTCCTCCATTTCCGACTTGCCCCGGGGAAGCGATCTGCCCTTTTTGAGCAGAGCGGTTATTAATTACGCAAATAACCGATGGAGGAAAGAAAACCACCGAGTATCATATGATGAATATCTGAAATTTGAGAAAAAGTATCTTCAGGAGAATGTGACGAGACGAAGTCTGACAACAATTGATGGTTCAGAGCTTGAAGAAATAATCAAAATATGCCGGGAGGAAAACGTTTCCGTCAACGACTACCTGATCGCCCGCATGATGAGAGAGACGGGAAGCGGCAAGATGATAATCGCCTGCGACATAAGGGACAAAATATCTTGCTATGTTCCCGGCGCAATGGGTAACTACTCCACCGCTTTCAGCGTTGTGTGTAAGACCCGAGATGGGGACACAGTTGCCCTTGCGAAGCGGATGTCGGCAGAGGTTGCGAAGATAAGAAAACGACCTCAGAGGGAGATGCTTGTACTGTCCTGCTATA
>JAAZBA010000062.1 GCA_012514045.1 Clostridiales bacterium
GGCGATGATTGCCTCCTGCTCATCTGCCTCGCTGAAAATGTTCTCCCTGAAAACGTGGAGCAGATGGTGGAATATGCTCCTGCCAAGATCATCATAGCCCGTGACAGTTTCGCGAACGACACCGCCATGGCGAATGCATACTATATCCTTCGTGATAAAGGCATTGATCTTAAATTGGTGTGAGGTGAGTATATGCCGGAAATAGCAATAAGAAAGCTGCAAGTATTTGACCTTGCTGATTTCAAGGACTTGTGTGATGAAAAGGAATGGTATTATCCGCAAGTCTCTATGGCCCCTCATGCCTTGATGAAATATGAGGCTTATAGGAGTGGTTGCTATGTTGCATACGATGATTCGGAGCTTATCGGCTATATATATGGCGCCGTCCTTTGCGATACGCTCTATCCACAATTCATGTTTGTTCGTGAAGCATACAGAAAGCGCGGTATCGGGAAAATGCTTATGGAAGCATTGGAGAAAAATTCTGGCTGCTCTGTGTCGCTTATTTATTATAACAAGGAACTAAGCGCCTACTATCAGAAGCAGGGCTATGAAATGGGTACCAACCTTGAGGTGGGTATGAAGCAGATAGGTAGTAA
Organism: Clostridiales bacterium; assembly: GCA_012514045.1. Taxonomy (GTDB): domain Bacteria; phylum Bacillota; class Clostridia; order Oscillospirales; family QAMX01; genus JAAZBA01. Next base: position 600 of record JAAZBA010000062.1, read on the forward strand.
GATGAATGAGGCATGAATAAATTTCCAGTACCCATAATGTAAGATTGATGTAAAGGAGGATAGTCTATGAATTACGATTTGGCAGAAAAGATTGAGAACGCAATTCTAAGCAGAAAAGAAAACGATCAATATGATTTCAAGCAGGAATGGCACTCCGAAAATGAGCGCCTTCTTCATGACATTCTGTGCTTTGCAAATACGGTTCATAACTACGACTGCTACATTATTTTCGGCGTGTCGGATGCACATAAGATCATCGGTGTGACAGAAAGCCATCGGAAAAAGCAGGCTGATGTTTTGGATATGCTGGCAAACGTTGGTTTTGCCGGTGATTATACTCCTTCAATCTCTGTCGATACCGTCAGTATTATGGGTAAAGAGATTGATGTGCTTACGATACTTAATTCATTTGATGTTCCTTATTATGTGAAGAAGAAGCCTTCAAGTTATACCAATATCCACGAAGGGTATATTTATGTGCGTAATGGAGATAAAAATACTCCTATCAATCAAAACGCTTGTATGCCTGATATTGAAATGCTTTGGAAAAAGCGACTTGGGCTAACCATGCCGCCTTTAGAGCAGATACGCCAGAGGCTATCGAATAAGCTCGAATGGACGTCGCGAGAAGAAGGCTATTACAATGCTTACAAACCTGAATTTCAACTGCTCTATCAGGAGGATGACGATGATGATCGTCTCGTTGGTGAGTTTTATGTTTATTCGCAGACTAATTCTAGATTTCTTTATGAGAACATAAAAGTCATGTGCAACACCACGGTGTTAGATAGGGTTCAGCTTGTTTCTCTTGACAGCGGTAGATATACAACGCCGGTACCAGCATGGGGGTTTCTTGGGAAAGACGAACACCTCGATCCTCTATACATCTACAAGTACTATCTGATGGATAGCTTTGATTATTGCCTTCAGAAGTTTTTATTTAACGATGAAAACTCAGAGCAGGTATGGGCAAAGCGGAGATATGATGAGGTTGTGCTTTATTTTATAGATGGTAATGAGCAAATGGCTTTCGAGCAATTTGTATTAGGAATACGGCCTCAGATGGAGAAATACATATGTGAAGCTGATAATCATTATTACACGATAGATTCTGGAAATACGTTAGTAAATACGGAAGCTCGAAAACGGCTTTCAATGGGCTTAGCCCTAAACAGAGCCTTGTCAGAATACAGGGGTGAACAGCATGAAGCTTAAATTTAAAAACCAAGACTTCCAAACCGACGCGATGAATGCCGTAGCCGATCTGTTTGCCGGGCAGGATAAAACGCGCAGTACCTTCTCCGTGGTCGAGGAAAAGCAAGCATCTATATTCAACGACCTCGGAATCGGCAACGCGTTGTATATTGACGGGAAAACGCTGAGCGACAATATGCACACAGTACAGAAGCGCAATAATTTACCGCTAACGCAAAACGCGGCAGATATGCAGTTCTGTATTGAAATGGAGACCGGCACAGGCAAGACTTACGTTTATACCAAGACGATCTTCGAGCTGAACCGTAGGTACGGCTTTACGAAGTTCATCATCGTCGTGCCATCCGTCGCGATTCGCGAGGGTGTATATAAATCCTTTGAAATCACAAAAGAGCATTTTGGCCTGCAATACGACAATGTGCCGTGCCGCTTTTTCATATACAACTCAGCCAAGCTGTCCGATGTTCGGCAGTTCGCTACCAGCGCAAACATCGAAATCATGATAATCAACATCGACGCCTTCAAGAAGGCCGAGAATGTAATTAATCAGTCACAGGACAAGCTGAATGGCGAGACTGCCATGCGCTACATTCAGGACACACACCCTATTGTCATTATCGACGAGCCGCAGAGTGTGGACAACACACCGAAGGCAAAGGAAGCAATAGCGTCATTGAA
>JAAZBA010000375.1 GCA_012514045.1 Clostridiales bacterium
GTCTTCAGATAATGGAGAGGCTTGCGAATATTGAGGGAATTGAGCTTCTGTCAATTTCCGATGAGCTTCGAAAGGACGTTGCGGAGAGGAAGAGATTTATTAACGAGGCGGATATCGTGTTCCTCTGCCTGCCTGACGCTGCGGCTAAAGAATCCGCTTCCCTTTGCGAGAACAAAAACACCGTTATAATAGACGCTTCCACCGCTCATCGCACAAACCCCGGATGGACATACGGTTTCCCGGAGCTTTCAAAGGAGCAGGAGCAGGCGATAATCGCATCTAAGCGTATAGCGAATCCGGGATGCCATGCCACAGGCTTTATATCTCTGGTGTATCCCCTTGTTAAAGGCGGGATACTTCCCAAAGACTACCCCCTTGTATGCCATTCAATCACCGGCTACTCTGGAGGCGGCAAGAAGATGATCGCTGATTATAATGAGGAGCCGCTGAAGCCCGGCTACGACAGCCCCAGGCAGTACGCCTTAACTCAGGCTCATAAGCATTTGCCGGAGATGAAATACATCTGCGGTCTCGATTTTGAGCCCATGTTCAGCCCTATTGTATCAAACTTCTACGCCGGCATGGTGGTTTCGGTGCCCGTACATGCCTCTCATCTAAAGGATCACATGGGAGCGAAGGAAATTCTCTCTTACATGAAGGAGTACTACAAGGACGCGGCGGCTGTTAAGGTGATGGAAGAAGCTCCGGCGCTTCTTGACGCGTCGACAGTGGCGGGCAGGGACGATCTGGAAATATATGTAACGGGAAACGAAGAGAGAGTGCTGCTTATGTCAAGGTTTGATAACCTGGGCAAGGGCGCCAGCGGCGCCGCAGTGCAGTGCATGAAGCTAAAACTGTAATAGATGAGGTAATGAAAATGACTGCAGTAAAGGAAATTTCCGGCGGAATTGTTGCCGCCAAAGGCTTTAAGACATCCGGCATCCACTGCGGCTTGAGAGCTAACCGCGCAAAGCTTGACTTGGGCATTATTCTGGCTGAATCGGTCTGCTCCGCTGCCGGCACCTTCACCCTGAACAGAGTAAAAGCGGCCCCTGTGTACCTCTGCATGGAGCATCTTGAGAACGGAAAGGCTCAGGCAATAATCTGCAACTCCGGCAACGCCAACGCCTGCGCTCCCGAAGGAAGCGAAAACGCCCTCCGCATGGCTCAGGCTGTGGCAAAGGCTACGGGTGTGGCTGTGGAGGATGTGCTTGTCTGCTCCACCGGTGTTATCGGCCAGAGACTCAACGTGGAGGCTGTAGAAAAAGGCGTACCTGAGGCGGTAGCGCTCCTTGCCGACACGGAGGAAGCGAACGACAACATGTGTAAAGCTATTCTCACCACGGACACCGTGAAGAAGGAAATCGCCGTAAGCCTTACCGTAGGAGGTAAGGAAGTGAAAATCGGCGGTATCTGCAAGGGCTCCGGCATGATTCACCCCAATATGGGCACAATGCTGGGCTTTGTCACCACCGACTGCGCCATATCCTCCGAAATGATCTCCGAGGCGCTTCGTGAGTGCGTGAGAGTTACCTTCAACCGTGTAAGCGTTGACGGAGACACCTCCACAAACGATACATGCCTTGTTCTGGCTTCCGGCAAGGCGGGAAACAGGGAGATTACGGAAAAGAACAAAGATTACGAGGACTTCAAGAACGGACTCTATGCTGTGCTTTTGCATCTTGCAAAAGCCATCGCACGTGACGGCGAGGGAGCCACAAAGCTTGTCACCTGCATCGTTTCCGGCGCCTCTACGGAGGACAAGGCGGAGACGCTGGCAAAGAGCGTCATCGGCTCTTCCCTAACAAAAGCCGCTATGTTTGGCGCAGACGCCAACTGGGGCAGAGTGCTGTGCGCCATGGGCTACTCAGGAGAGAATTTTGACCCGAAGAATGTGGATATATCTTTCTCCTCCGCTGCCGGCAGGATAAAGGTATGCGAAAACGGCGCGGGACTTCCCTTTGACGAGGAGCTTGCCAAAAAGATACTCACGGAAAACGAGGTAGTCATTGAGGCTCTCCTGAGGGAAGGCAGCTGCGAGGCCACCGCTTGGGGCTGCGATCTGACCTATGACTATGTAAGAATCAACGGCGACTACAGATCCTGATATGAAGGAGAGATTATTATGTCTGAATTTGGAATCACTGACGTACACAAAGCGCAGGTGCTTGTTGAAGCGCTGCCTTATATCCAGAAATACTCCGGCAAGACCGTTGTGGTCAAATACGGCGGAAATGCCATGATAAACGAACAGCTTAAGAACAGCGTTATAAGCGACATCATTCTGCTGAAGCTTGTAGGCATCAACGTGGTGCTGGTACACGGCGGCGGACCGGAGATAAGCGCAATGCTCAAGAAGATAGGAAAAGTTTCCACCTTTGTAAACGGCATGCGCTACACCGACAGCGAAACAATGGACGTTGTCCAGATGGTGCTGGCGGGCAAAGTCAATAAAGACCTTGTATCCCTGATAAACCGCAAAGGCGGCAAAGCTGTGGGACTTTCCGGCATGGACGGCGGCGGACTCTTTAAGGCTAAGAGACTTGTTGAAGACGGCGTGGAGTACGGCTACGTCGGCGATGTTGTGGATGTGGATCCCAGAATAGTACATGATGTAAGCGAAAGAGGATATATCCCCGTTGTGTCCACCGTTGCATATGGCGTGGACGACGAGTGCATGTACAACGTAAACGCCGACATAGCGGCGGCGAAGCTGGCTATTGCTCTGAAAGCGGAGAAGTATATCCTCCTTACGGACGTCCGCGGACTTCTGAGAGACCCCGGTGATGAGTCAACCCTTATCCGCGAGGTAAACATTAAAGACATTCCATCCCTTATTTCCGACGGTACCGTCTCCGGCGGCATGATACCCAAGGTAAACTGTTGCCTTGACGCCATGACAAACGGCGTCAATAAAGCAAACATCCAGGACGGAAGAGTGGACCACTCCATTCTCATTGAGATACTATCCGATGAGGGTGTGGGTACCATGATGGTGAAATAATATGAGCAGGAAACCAAACGTACTGTATATCCTCTCCGACGACCAGGGAGCCTGGGCGATGCGCTGCGCGGGGAACAGTGAAATACAGACTCCGAACCTGGACAGACTGGCTTCCCGGGGAGTTCTGATGGAGAACTTCTTCTGTGTATCTCCGGTATGCTCCCCTGCAAGAGCCTCCCTTATGACCGGCAACATCCCCTCCGCCCACGGGGTTCAGGACTGGCTGAGAGGCGGCAACATCGATTCTGAGAAATTCTCTCATATAAACAGCGATTATGTCTCCTACAGTGAAGAGGGCAGACCCATTGAGTATCTCGCGGGTCAGCTTACATATACCGATGTGCTTACGGAAAACGGCTACACCTGCGCTCTCTCCGGCAAGTGGCACCTGGGTGACTCTGTAAATCCTCAGCACGGCTTCAAGTACTGGTACTCCCTGGGCAGAGGCGGCTGCAACTACTACCATGCGGATATGGTGGAGAACGGCGAGATAAAAGTGGAGGACGGCAAGTATGTCACCGATATCATAACCGACAAAGCACTCGATTTCATGGATGAGCTTACGTCAAGGCCGGAACCCTTTTATCTGAGCGTACATTATACGGCGCCCCACTCACCTTGGGGAGCGGATGAGCACCCGAAGGATTTAATCGACTTGTACGACACGTGCCCCTTCAAGTCGGTGCCGGACGTGCCGGATCATCCCGACGCCACAACAGGCGCAACCTACGGCACCCCGAAGCGCCATGAGAAGCTGAGAGGCTATTTTGCCGCCATCACCGCTATGGACAGAAACATCGGAAGGCTTCTTGACAGCCTTGAGGAGAAGGGGATAGCGGAGGACACGGTTATCATCTTTAACGGCGACAACGGCATGTCCATGGGTCACCACGGCGTTTGGGGCAAGGGCAACGCCACCTTCCCTCTGAACATGTACGACACCTCGGTTCGTGTGCCCTTTATCATATCCTATCCGAAAAAGCTTTTGTCAGATGTTAAATCCGATGCCCTCGTTAGCGGCTACGACTTCTTTCCCACCTTTCTTGATGTGCTGGAGCTTGACAAGTCGATGACCCAGCGGCTGCCGGGAAGAAGCTTCTTGGGAGCGCTGACGGGGGAAAAAGAGAGCCGCGACGGGGAAGTTGTGATCTACGACGAGTACGGTCCGGTGAGAATGATACGCACAAAGGAGTATAAATATATACACCGCATAGGCTACGGTAAGTGCGAGCTCTATGACCTGAAGGCTGATCCGGGAGAGGAGCATGACCTTATAGACTCTCCGGAACACGAAAATGTGGTGGTGGAGCTGAGAAGAAGGCTCTTTAAATGGTTTAACAAATACGTCAATCCAGATATTGACGCCTCAAAAGAAAATGTGCTTGGGGGAGGTCAGCTCTGCAGACCGGGAATATATGCCAACCGCAAGGACGTCTTTGTCTGGCACTAAAATACAGAGTATATTGAGGAACTTAAAACATGGAATATATTCAGGAAATACGAGCCCTTGTGGGCCACAGACCTCTGATTCTGGTGGGATGCGGCGCGCTAATCGTGCGTGACGGCAATGTGCTTCTTCAGAAGAGAAGCGATAACCACCTTTGGGGCATCCATGGGGGCTGCATGGAGATACGGGAAACCACAGAACAGACAATGATCCGGGAGGTTTACGAGGAGTGCGGCATTACCCCCACGGAATACGAGCTGTTCGGAGTGTTCTCCGGAGAGGATGTCCACAATATATACCCAAACGGGGACGAATGCTACTTCGTGAACGTAGAATATCTGGTGACCGGTTGGGAGGGCGACTTCCGTAAGCAGGACAGCGAGGTGGAAGAGCTAAGGTGGTTCAAAATATCTGAAATGCCTCCCAATGAACAGATTACCCCCGGGGATCGGCAAGCTCTTGGCAAACTCAAAGCAACATATGAAAAGGAGTGGAAAGCGATGCCTTATTCGATACATGATAAGGATTATCTTATTTCGACAGACAAGGAAAACGTAATGCAGTCCTATGGCCGGTTCCCCATCGTTTTTGAGCGGGGCAACGGCGCAAGGGTTTATGACAGCGAAGGCAAGGAATATATCGACTTCATGAGCGGTATAGGCGTGCTCAGCTTGGGTCACTGCAACACTCAGTGGATCGGCGCGGTGACAAAGCAGGCCTCAAGCCTTGCGCACGTGTCAAATTATTACTATACAGCCCCTTATATCAAGCTTTCGGAGCGCATTTGCGCCTCCTCCGGCATGAAAAACATGATTTTCGGCAACTCAGGAGCGGAAGCAAACGAAGCTGCGATTAAAATCGCCAGAAAGTATTCAAACGACAAGTATCCGTGGCAGAACCGCAATACAATTGTGACACTAAACCAGTCCTTTCACGGAAGAACCGTCACAACCCTTGCCGCAACAGGTCAGGAGCATTTCCACACCTCTTTTATGCCCTTTACCCAGGGCTTCAAGCATGTCGCGGCAACAATCCCCGCCCTTGAGAACGCCATTACCGACAGCGTCTGCGCCGTCATGGTGGAGATGATAAGAGGCGAGGGCGGCGTATTGCCCATGGAGCGAGAGTTTGCCGACTACCTGAAGACTCTGCAGGAGCGGGATATTCTCCTTATTATTGATGAGGTACAGACGGGTATCGGACGTACCGGCAAGCTCTTCGCTTTCCAGCACTACGGACTGAAACCCGACCTTATTACAATGGCAAAAGGTCTGGGCGGCGGTCTTCCCATCGGAGCCTGTGCCGCGAGCGAGCGCTGCGCCTCCGTTCTCACCTCGGGAACACACGGCAGCACCTTCGGAGGAAATCCTGTGGTGTGTGCGGGAGCGAACGCTGTACTTGACATTGTAAACAACGAAGATTTCCTAGAGAGCGTTACGAAGAAGGGCAGATATATAAAAGAGTCCATCGAAAAGATGAACTTCCCCTTTATTAAGTCATTCCGCGGCATGGGTCTCATGATAGGTCTGGAGATTGGCGACGGCTACTCACACAAGGAGCTGTCAAAGAAGCTCACTTTCGGGGGACTTTTGGCAATCACCGCCGGCGACGATGCTCTGCGTTTCCTGCCTCCGCTTACCATAACATACGAAGAGATCGACACCGGTCTCGCCATATTCGAAAGAGTTCTTAGGGAAGGGTAAAACAAAATGAAAAAGGATTTTTTAAAGCTTCTTGATTTTTCCGGCGATGAGCTGTACGCTATTCTTGACGTGGCAGACAAACTGAAGTTTGCTCTTAAGCGTGGTATTAAGAACAAGCCCCTGAAAGGCAAGTCCCTGGGTATGATATTCGAAAAGTCCCCCACCCGCACAAGGGTTTCCTTCGAGGTGGGTATGTACCAGTTGGGCGGCCAGGCTCTCTTCCTCAGCCCCAGAGATCTGCAGATAGGCAGAGGCGAGCCCCTTGAGGACACCGCAAGGGTTCTCTCCCGCTTCCTTAACGGCATCATGATTCGTACATTCAAGCAGTCTGACGTGGAAAAGCTGGCGGAATACGCCTCCATTCCCATAATCAACGGTCTTACCGATTTTGCCCATCCCTGCCAGGTTATGGCGGATCTCCAGACAATCCGTGAGTTCAAAGGTGAGCTCAAGGGACGAAAGCTCTGCTACATCGGCGACGGCAACAACATGGCAAACTCCCTCATCGTAGGCGGACTTAAAACGGGAATGTCCGTATCCATCGGCTGCCCCGACGCTTACCGCCCCGACAAGGCAATCATGGAGTTTGCCGAGCAGTATGGTGACAAGTTCTGCGTGACAAGCGATATCTTCAAAGCCGCGAAGGATGCCGACGCTATATATACCGATGTATGGGCAAGCATGGGTATGGAAAGCGAAGCCGCAAAGAGAATGGAGGACTTCAAAGGCTACTGCGTGGATCAGGCTCTGTGCGATGTGGCAGCCAAAGACGTCATGGTGCTACACTGCCTGCCGGCTCACAGAGGCGAGGAGATAACCGCTGATGTGTTCGAGGCTCACGCAAAGGAAATTTTCGAGGAGGCTGAAAACCGCCTCCACGCTCAGAAAGCAATTATGCTCATGTGTATGGGCAAGTAAAATTGCATATAAAAAACGGGTTGCCGCAAATCTCTGCGGCAACCCGTTTTTTACTTTGTTAGTAGCTCCCAACGTTTTTGACCTCCGCGATTATCGCCCTGAAATTCTCAAGGCTTACGGAGTTCGGGATAGAGTGGTCGGAGGAGAAAATAAACCCTCCCTTTTCTTTCAGGACAGGCACGACCCGGCGGATTTCCTCGATAATAGCCTCCTTGTCATCCCACAACACCGCGTTTATGCCGCCGTGAAGTGTCAGCTTGTCGCCGTATTCCTCTTTCAGCTTTATTGGATCCATACCGGCTTTTACCTCAAGAGGATTGAGCCCGTCAAGACCTATTTCAATCAGGTCCTCCACCCTTGACATTATGTTGCCGCAGGAGTGGAGATGGGCGTAGATACCCCTGTTGTGAGCCCAGTCGATCGCTCTTTTGTGTATAGGCTTCAAAAATTCCCGATACATATCGTTTGAGAAGAAAGTAGTACCCTTGTAGCCCATATCGTCCGGCCATCTGATGCAATCGAAGCGGTAACCCGCGTCCCAGATCTGTCCGAAAAGGTCAATGCAGCAATCAAGATAGGTGTTGAACATATCCTTCACCATCTCCGGCTCTTCGTACATGGCTATAAGCAGGTTTTCTGTGCCCATCATCCAGGAATGTGTTACGTCGAAGCCGAACCAGAATTCGGCTATTATCCATCTGCCCTCCGACTGCCAGACGGGGTAGTTCTTTTTGAGCAGATCCCAGTTTATCCTGTTTTCCCCGGAGCACATTCTTTTTTTGCACTCTTCCCAGCTTTTGGGATTTGTGACCTTGTAATCCAAAAACTCAGGGGTTGAGTCGAGCCCTTTTTCGTATCGGAGGGTTACTCCCCATTCTGTCTTGTATGTGATATGGGTTTCGGTCTCCTCAAGCACCGTTCGGGTATATTGGGGAGAAATATCCACGCCTATGCCGGCTGTTTTGTCCACACCGAAGAAATCGCGCCAGTCTGCGTCTAAGGGCATGCCCTCCTTTTGCCAGCGGCGGATCGTACCCTCCCAGGGACTGTCGATAATCGGCACCCTGTCCGCTTCTTTGTGCTCGTACATCCGGGAGAAGCGCTTCCTTACTGTCATCATACGTTTTCCCTCCATTGAATTTATATGTACATTATACTACGGAGAGGCAGAAAAATACAATAACAAATCCTGCTTATGCGCGCCAATTATGCCTGGGACCTGTTTTTTTACATAGTGGATAAATATGCTTGAATATCCCGCCTCGATATGGTATATTATACATGTGTAGCCATAGATTATTTTGAAAGGACGGGAATTGTTATGAGCCTTGTAAAGAAAATCGATATTCATGTGCATACCAGCGCAATGAGAGGCATCCACCGCTTCAACAACGGCGGAACCTACGCCACCCCCATGGAGCTCAGAGCCATGTATGACGCCATCGGTGTGGAGAAGGGAGTTATCCTCCCCGGCGCCAATCCCGAGTGCCACTTCGCAGAGATTACAAACCAGGAAGCTATGCGGGTATCAAACGACAACCCCGAGAGCTTCTCTTGGTTCTGCAACATCGACCCGAGAAACGGCAGCAATTCACCGGACACTGATTTTACATATTTCCTTGAGTATTATAAGGAGAAGGGAGCCAAGGGCGTGGGAGAGATCTGCGCCAACCTGTATTTTGACGATCCCCTTGTGCTGAACCTCTTTAAACACTGCGAAAAATGCGGTATGCCCATAACTTTCCATATCGGAAATATGGGCGGCGATTATGGTCTTGTGGATGAGATCGGTCTCCCCAGGCTTGAAAAAATCCTCGGGATGTTCCCGAAGCTCCGCTTTCTCGGTCACAGCCAGAAATTCTGGGCGGAGATAAGCGGCGACCTTACCCCGGAGCAGCGTGACGGCTACCCCACGGGAAAGGTAGTTCCCGGCGGAAGAGTAGTTGAGCTTATGAGAAAGTACCCGAACCTCTGCGGCGACCTTTCCGCGGGCTCCGGCTATAACGCGGTAAGCCGTGACCCGAACTTCGGATACGCTTTCTTTGAGGAATTCCAGGACAAGCTATACTACGGCACAGACATCTGCGACCCGAGAAACATTACAAATCCCATGCTGAAGCTCGCCTCTTTCCTTGACGAGGGAGTGACACAGGGAAAGATATCTCAGGAAGCCTACGAAAAGATATCAAGAAAGAACGCTTTGAAGCTCCTTGGGGAGGAATAAATAATGGCTCTTGTAAAGAAAATCGATATTCATGTACATACAATCTCCAGCCGTGGCATACTCCGCAAAAACGGCAACACCTTTGCTCTGCCCCATGAGCTCAGGGAGATGTATGACAAGATAGGCGTTGAAAAGGGTGTTCTTCTCCCCATCATAAAGCCGGAGCAGTCTTTGGAACTCAATACAAACCGCGAAATCAGAGACATAGTAAAGGCAAATCCCGAGAGTTTCGCCTGGTTCTGCGGCATAGATCCCCGTCAGGGCAACAACGCCCCGGATACCGATTTTTCATACATGCTGGAGTACTATAAATCCGAGGGCGCCAAAGGCGTGGGAGAGATGCTTGCGAACATCTATTTTGATGACGAGAGAGTGTTCAATTTCTTCCACCACTGCGAGAAATGCAATATGCCCGTTATATTCCACATCGGCAATCTGGGGAGAGATTACGGTCTTGTGGACGAGTTTGGACTTCCCAGGCTTGAAAAGGCTTTGAAAACATTTCCGAAGCTTCGCTTTCTCGGTCACAGCCAGAAATTCTGGGCGGAGATAAGCGGCGACCTTACCCCGGAGCAACGTGACGGCTACCCTACGGGAAAAGTAACCCCCGGCGGTAGGGTTGTGGAGCTTATGAGAAACTATCCGAACCTCTACGGCGACCTTTCCGCAGGCTCCGGCTACAACGCGGTGAGCCGTGATCCGGAATTCGGCTATGGTTTTATCGAGGAGTTCCAGGACAGACTCTATTATGGTACAGATATCTGCGACCCCGCGAACATAACAAACCCCATGCTGAAGCTTGCCTCTTTCCTGGACGAGGGAGTGACACAGGGCAAAATTTCCCAGGCCGCTTATGAAAAGGTTTCAAGGATAAACGCTCTAAAACTTTTGGAAGGAGATATATAAATGAAAAAGATCAGATTCGGACTTGTGGGCTGCGGACTTATGGCAAGGGAGTTCGCCTCCGCCTCCGCCCGCTGGTGCCACCTTATGAAAGACATACCTCAGCCGGAGATAGTGGGGATCTGCACCCCGGTGCCGGCGGAGATGGACTGGTTCAATAAGCATTTCCCCGACATAAAGTATCACACCGCGGATTACAGGGATCTTGTTGCGGCTGAGGACATTGAAGTCATTTATGTTGCGGTTCCCCATAACCTCCATGCGGAAATCTATACCGCTGTTATCCGCTCCGGCAAGGCTTTGTTGGGAGAGAAGCCTTTCGGAATAGACAAAAAAGCGAACGATGAGATACTTAAGGCTTACGAGGAGACTCCCGGAACCTTTGTGCGCTGCACCAGTGAGTTCCCATACTTTCCCGCCGTGCAGACAATGATAAAATGGTACAATGAGGGAAAATTCGGACGTATTATCAACGTAAACGCCGGATTTGAGCATTCCTCGGATATGGACCTGAACAAGCCTATAAACTGGAAGCGTATGGTATGCTTCAACGGAGAGTACGGCTGTCTTGGAGACCTGGGCATCCACACTATGCATGTGCCCTTCAAGCTGGGCTTTATCCCCCAGAGGGTTTACGCCGTTATGAGCGACATAGTCAAGACACGCCCCGACGGCAAGGGCGGCACAGCCATATGCGACACATACGACAACGCGATCCTCATGACTACGGCTACAGATAAGGACGGAAATGAATTCCCCATGCAGATCAACACCAGGAGAATGTGCCCCGGCGCCACAAACCGCTGGTATCTTGAAATCTACGGTCTTGACTGCAGCGCGAAATTCTCCTCCGACGATCCAAACGCATTCTGCTATACCGCCTCTTGGGGCAAGGAGCAGGCCTGGAGCCGTATAAATATTGGCTATAAGTCAATGATACCGGCAATAACCGGCGGTATCTTTGAGTTTGGCTTTACAGACGCCATCCAGCAGATGATAGCCGCATTCATCCTTGAGTATCTTGGAGAAGAAGTGCCCTTCGGTCTGTTCACTCCTGAGGAGACCCGTCTTGCCCACAGTCTCCAGACGGCGGCTGTAAAATCCCATAAGAATCAAACTGTAGAAGAGATAATTCCATGAAACTTTTAATCGCGATAGATTCATATAAGGGGAGCCTCTCCTCGGCTGACGCCGGAGCGGCGGCGCGTGAAGGTGTCCTGAGGGGCTGCCCCGGGGCTGAGGTCATCGCCCTTCCGATAGCCGACGGGGGAGAAGGCACCGCCGACGCCATAGCGCATGCTAAAGGCGGGCAATTAGCGGAATGCAGAGCCCACGACCCTCTCGGACGTGAAATAATTTCCTCCTATGGCATAGCTGGCGATACGGCAATAATTGAGATGGCAAAAGCCTCGGGACTTGAGCTGTTAAAAAAAGAGGAGTATAATCCGCTCATCACCTCCACCAGAGGCACAGGCGAGCTCATTTTGTCGGCCATTGACGCAGGCTGCAGGGAATTTATCCTGGGCATCGGAGGCAGCGCCACAAATGACGGCGGTATGGGCATGGCAAAGGCACTGGGCGCAAAATTCCTCGACGATGAGGGAAACGAACTGGGAGAGGGAGGCGCCGAGCTTCTGAGGCTAGACAAAATCGATATATCCTCAATGGACGGCAGACTTTGTGACTGCCGGTTCCGGGTAGCCTGCGATGTGACAAATCCTCTTTATGGAGAGAACGGCGCTTCAAGGGTGTTCGGTCCCCAGAAGGGGGCAAGCGCAGAGGATGTGGAGCTTCTTGACAAGGCTCTTCACCGCTATGGCAATATCCTTGAGCGTGACGTATGTCCCTCCATAGCGTCAAGGCTGGGAGCGGGAGCCGCCGGAGGACTTGGCGCAGCGTTTATGGCGTTTCTTAAAGGAACACCGGAAAAGGGAGCTGAGCTTGTGCTGGAAGCTGTGGGCATAGACGCCCTCCTCCACGGCTGTGACGCGGTCATAACCGGCGAGGGAAGAACGGACTTCCAAACTGTATTCGGCAAAGCCCCCATAGAGGTAGCCCGCCATGCGAGCAATCATAATATCCCTTGCTACATAATCTCCGGCTCCCTCGGGCGGGGGTATGAGAAGGTATTGTCCCATGGTGTCACTGCCTGCTTTTCCATAACTGACGGTCCCATGGAGCTAAAAGAGGCGATGGAGAACGCCCCGAGACTTCTGTCAAGCGCCGCGGAGATGCTTGCAAGAGTGATCGCAAAATAAAAAAGGGAGGGAATCCTCTTGAGCGTAATTGAGGCAACGGATCTGAGCAAATATTACGGCAAAACTATAGGAATTGTAAAAGCTTCCTTCGCTGTGGAGGAGGGTGAGGTATGGGCGATGCTTGGTCCCCAAATGAGCGGAAAGAGCACAGTGCTGCGGCTTATCTGCGGACTTATCAGACCTACCTACGGCTCATATTCCCTCTTTAATATATCCCACTGTTTCGACAACCGGCAGATAAAGAAGCATATCGGTTTCGCTCCCTCCCACCCCTGCGGTTATGGTGAGCTTAAAGTAAGGGATTATCTCCTGTTTTCCGCTCGCTGTTACGGTATAAAGAGACGGGGCACTTCCATTGAGGATGCCATAGACCGGGACTGCTACTATCTCAGGCTGGATCAGAAACAGCGGATAGAAAACCTGTCATTTTCCTCAAGAAAAAAAGCTGCTATTATAGCGTCACTTATCCATAAGCCGAGGCTGGCGATGCTGGATGAACCGACACTTGGTATGGACAGCTTCGACAGAGAAAAAATCCTGGAGCTTATGAGAGAATACTCAAATGACGGCACGACGATAGTATACACCACAAGAAATGTATATGACTGCCGGGAATTTTCCACCCATACGGCTATGATGTCCGACGGGATATTCATAGGAGGGGGACGCACCGAAGACATTGCGGTGCTCAGGACTCTCCATGTCACAGTCTCCGCCGATGAGCGGAATTCAGAGCTGGCAGAAGAGCTGGGAATCAGGAACTATACGGTTTCGGACAGATATATTTCCTTTTCCTTCACCGGATATCCGGATGAGCTTATCGCCATTCTGGGGAGATACAGCATTAAAACAATAAAAATAGACGAGCCCTCCACGGAGAGCATCGTCGCTTCGGCGGCGGCTTCAAAGGGGGTAGCGGTGTGATATTTCGCAAAGGTATCGGGCGTATGCTCTGCCAGGCTCTGATAATCATCCTCGCCCAGGCGGCGGTATTCGCTCTGGCAGGGGCGCAGGCGCTGGGAGCGGCGGACCTATTTGTCATCGTCCCACGGGAGCTTTTATACCTTATTCCGAGGGGCAATTCAGTCGAGCTTATAAACCTCGCCACGCGGATAAGTTACTTTGTCTCCTGCCTGGCGCTCGTTATATTCGGCGCCCTGTCCCTGGCAAAGGACTCGGCTGACGGCAGAATGGAGTTTTTGCTGGTGCGCCCCTTCACAAGAATGGAAATATTTTTCTCCCGTATGGCTCTGGGGCTTATTACCGTTGTAATTTCCTGCGCCGCTCTGTTCGGGCTGTGGTATCTGACTGCGTATCTTGTGCTCCCGGAAATCACAGCGGTGGAGATTCGCGATATTTTGTATTTTTCCCTTCGGGCGATGGGAATAAAGGCGATGTTCTGGACGGTATCCTTTATGTGGTCCTCCATGTGCAGAATCAGAACCTCGGCGGTTTGCGCCTCTCTTATCTGCTTTTTCGGAACATACACCCTCGGCGTGTTTCCGCATATTAACGAGGTACTCAGCATCGCGTCCTATATGTCTCCTTTTCACTTCGCCTTCGAAATGGCGTTAGAGTGGATACGCCCCACCATAGCGGGAGCCATAGCGGCAATATCCCTGGCGGCGGGCATAGTCGCCTTCAGAAGAGGACAGTTCTACGAGCTGTAAAAATAAGGACAGAGAAACCCCTCATGAATTGTAATATATCGGTTCATCGTGTCATAAACTCTGAGAGACCTATTCATCAAATGATAAGTAAGTCCCTTAGAGTTTTTATATTTTTGAAGAAAGAAGAATTATATGAAAATTAAGAAAATTACTTCATTCCAAGTCCAGACTGTCTATACGTCTGCAGCTACCGTACAGCGAGTAAAACAGACGAAAAGCAAGCAGAAACGCCAGACAAAGAAGTTTCAATAGACACATGAGATAGTGTGTTGTTCAGGATGGAAATGCGGTTAAAATGACAGCTCTGCCTCCGATGTTTTGACCAACATCATATCGCGTTAAGTATTTTACTTACCCGCTTCCAAAAGAAGGGTAGAGTGTACTATAAAGTTATTATAAATTGAGTATCTACCAGTAAATGCATTGACTTTTCGACTAATTTGTAATATTATATCACAAAGACATACTGGCAGGAATAGGCTCAAATGCGCCCCGAAATACGTAGCGAAAGGAGCTTTATATGGGAAATTCGCACTTAGACGGTATATTCATAACACAGCGTCTAAAAGCCAAACTTTCCAAAATTAGCAGTTACCCGATTACAACTGTTATTGCTCCTATGGGATATGGAAAAACGACCGCTATCAGATGGTGGTCGACACGCAGAACGAAAAATAACGAATCGTCCCTGTTTTTTAAGCAGATAATAATGACGGATTCCATTTCGGACTTTTGGAAGGGCTTTTGCAGGATGTTCAGAAGATTCCCCAATCTTTACGAACAATTGATGACACTTGCCTATCCCAGAGATATCCGATCACTTTCCATGTGTTCGGAGATTTTGAATTCCGCTTTATCAGAGTATAAAACAAGTTTTTATTTTATCTTTGACGATCTCCACCTTCTGCCTTCAA
>JAAZBA010000334.1 GCA_012514045.1 Clostridiales bacterium
GTGGAGGCGAGGGGAGTTGAACCCCTGTCCGAAAACGCATTCATACAGACTTCTCCGGGCGCAGTTTGTCTTTTCTTTCGGCTTAGCCGAAAATTTCCCTTGTCATGACGCCGGCAAACAGGCTGCATGCTTCGGTAGCTTCATTATGCGTGACACGGGCAAAGCTTACCGTGTTCACGTTCACTACTCCCCGAACTAAGCGGGTTTCTTGACACCCGACTCCGGTCCGTAGTCCCTCCGGAGTGGACGGCTGCGTTTAATTACGCAGCAAGAGCTGTTGCTCTGTATTCTGTGTTGTTAGTTAATTTATAAGTGCTGTGTTTAAAGCGCCTCGCCCCGCTGCCCGCTATCCCTACTGCAACATCCCCGTCGAAACCGGTACGCCCCCGTATAGCGTACATATTATATCTTAAAAAGGTGATTTTGTCAAGGATTCGGATATATTTGACACGACAGTGTAATATTGTGACTGAGTTTATATATGGAAAAAGGAAGGGGGTCTTTGTCGACTCTATTTAAACTATAATACTCCATATGAACTTTTCAGAGATAATAATAGCGTTTGTAACGGTGCTGGCGTCCTTCGCGCTGACGATTTTGTCAAGGTATGTGCGCTCAAAGGTGTCTGCGGCGGATTGGAGCAACGCCATTTTCTGGGTAAAAGCCGCGGTAGCCGCCGCCGAACAGCTCTACGGAGCCGGAAAAGGTGAGAAGAAGCGCGAATATGTGCGAAACGCCATTGACTTCCTGGAGCTGGGAGAGGAGGAAAAGGAGATACTCATAGAATCCGCTGTGAGGGGGATAAAGGAGTGATGAAATATGGGAGCCGGAGAAAGTGCAGCGCCGGGAAAATCTGCCTTCCAAAATCCGATCCGCTTCTTTACAATTACATCATGATATGATATAATTTACACAATAAAAATGCAGGGGAGCGATGGTTATGAAGGCTCGGATGGCTTTTGTTGCGGCGATATTGTTTCTTTTTCTACTCTCCGTGCCGGCGGGGGCGGATTTCGGGAGCTATTCCTCCTCCTCCGACTACTCAAGCTCCTCTGACTCCTCTTCTTCTTCAGATTATTCATCTTCAAGCTGGGATGATGATGACTACGGTTACTACGGCGGTTCAGGAGACGGTGAATCTTCCTGGTTCTCGGCGGTGATACTTGTGGGCGTGATTGTTCTTGTTATACTGACACGAAAAGGGAAAAAAGGCGGAGGCTCAAAATCAGGAAGACCTCACGCAGGCAATGTGGGAGCTGCCAGAACCGATACCTCCTCCCTCAAGCCCATGAATCAGTACAAGTCACTTGATCCCGCCTTCAACGAGACCGCCTTCCATGAGAAGGTGGCAAACCTCTATGTGCAGATGCAGCATTGCTGGCAGGCGGGTGATATCGAACCGGTGCGCCCCTACTTCACCGACGGATTCTATGCCCAAATGGCGCGGCAGCTGGAGGCAATGAAGAGCGCGGGCAGAGTAAACCACATAGAAAACATCGCTGTGCTGGGTACATGGCTGAAGGGTTGGTACCAGTCCGGCAACAACGACAGCATAGTCGTTGCCTTACGCACAAGGATCACCGACTATACCTTGGATTCCTCCGGCAAGGTAGTGTCCGGCAGCAGAGACCGGGAGCTGTTTATGGAGTATGAATGGATCATGACAAGGCCTACGGGACAGAAGACAGGGGAAATCGAGGGAGTGTCCTCGATCCAGTGCCCATCCTGCGGCGCGCCGCTGAACATAAACCAAAGCGCCCAATGCCCCTACTGCGAGAACATCGTCACAGTGGAGAAGCATGACTGGGCAATATCCGAAATTAAGGGCATCTCCCAGGTAAGCGTACGATGAGAGCAGTGAAAAAACGGGTAAAATATGTTGTACGCGCCGTGCGGCTTTGTCTCGCCGTAACATCGATCGTGTGCGGTTTTCTGAGGGATTATAAATGTATGATGGAAGCTGCGGTGGGTTTAGCGCTGTCCTTTATACCGTCAATCCTCAGCCTGACGGCAAAAATCACGTTGCCTTGGGTCATTGAGCTGATGTACGCCCTGTTTCTGTTCTCCGCAAACTTGCTGGGCAGCTGCCTGGGGTTTTACGAGCTCATTCCAACCTGGGATGTAATGCTACACATGACCTCGGGAGTGATGATCGCCATGCTGTCCCTGACTTTTTTAAACGGCGCCGTCAGGGATCGGACCATAAGGGACTGGAAACCCTTTATGCTTGCGATGTTTATGATGACTTTCGTCATGGCCTGCGGCACGTTGTGGGAGTTTTTTGAATTCTTCATGGACAGCGTATTCGGCTACGGCATGCAGAAGCAGACGATTCTGCCCGGAGGCATTCTGGACATAGGACTTATTGACACCATGGGAGACGAGATGTGTTCATTCTTCGCCGGTCTTATATACGCCACGCTGACGTTCACGAGAGCGAAAAAGGGAAAGTATGAAAAGCTGGAAAGTCTTATAATAAAAAAACAGGGAGGATGATTTAGCATGCAGCCTATTATCATGCACATAAACTACATGGAGCAGGGACAGAGCATTGAGTACATCTGCTGCAGGGCGGCGGAGATCGGATTTGACGGTATCGAGTTTCGCAGAAAACGCGCTTCTGTCAACGAAACGCCGACGGAGTACCTCGATGAAATCAAGCGCTGCGCCGACGCCTATGGCATAAAGCATGTGCTGTTCGGCGGTCCCGGCTGCGATTTCATGTCCGGCGACAGAAAGAAGATGAGAAGCGAGATAGAGTCCTACAAGGAGTTCATCGACCTGGCAGCGGAGCGTAAGCTCCTGAGCGTGCTGAACTTCATGACGGGATATCTGCCAAATCCCGACCCTGAGCTTAGCAAAAAGTTCTATAACAACGGCGCTGCCTGCGCCACCGATTCCCAGTGGGAGGATGCGGCGGAGGGATGCCGGATCCTGTCCGACTACGGAAAGCAGTACGGCGTAAGGTTTGCGTTTGAAACACATATGAACTATCTCCATGATCTGGTGCCCGCCACCATGAAGCTGGTGAATATGATAGACAGGGACAACTTCGGAGTTAATCTCGACTACGGCAACGCTGTATTCTTCCCCGACCGTCCCACCCTTCGTGAAAGCATTGAGCTTTGCGGCGATAAGCTTTTCTATACCCACTTCAAGAATTATATGCCACCCTATGGCAGCAGCGAGATGTTGGTGCCCACGGCTCTCAGCGAGGGCATGATAAGCCACCGTGAGTTCATTTCAATCCTCAATGAACGCGGTTATAATGGCCTCATCGGCATAGAGGCTCCAAGACCCGGCGACCGTGAATGGTACGCGAAGCAGGATTACGAATACGTCACGTGGCTTATGAAGGATTTGAAGAGATAGATTTTATGGGACTGCCATGTAAAAACGGCGGTCCCATGATATATAAAGGAGAAAACACACATGGATTTCAGAACCCGGGCACTTGAAGCTCTGCAGGAGACGATCGACCGCCGCAGAGCGCTTCACTCAATCGCTGAAACCGGGCTGTTTCTGCCCAAGACAACGGAGTATATAATTTCCGAGCT
This sequence comes from Clostridiales bacterium, assembly GCA_012514045.1. GTDB lineage: Bacteria > Bacillota > Clostridia > Oscillospirales > QAMX01 > JAAZBA01. Next base: position 3,558 of record JAAZBA010000334.1, read on the forward strand.
TACAAAGCTGGGAATTCCCTATAAAAGACTTGAAACCTGCGACGGCATCATAGGCATTATCGATACAGGGAAAGCGGGAAAGACAGTGGCGCTCAGAGCCGATACAGACGCTTTGCCCATTACCGAGGAAACCGGTTGCGACTACGCCTGCAAGACAGGCAATATGCACGCCTGCGGACACGACGCTCATACCGCCATGCTTCTGACGGCGGCGAAGCTCCTCCTTGAGGCTAAAGACAAGATGAGCGGTAAGATAAAGCTTATTTTCCAGCCCGCCGAGGAGCTGTGCAGCGGAGCTTTCGCTATGGCTGCGGAGGGAGCGCTGGATTACGAAAGAGCAGACGCGGTTTTCGCCCAGCATGTAGGCTGGCTCTACGATGCCCCCGCGGGCACTGTGTGCATAAAGAGAGGCGCCATGATGTCGGCTCAGAACATGATAAAAATCACCGTTCACGGAAAAGGAAGCCACGGAGCGGAGCCTCAGAACGGCATAGACCCCATTGTGACCGTCTCAAACCTGATTCTCAGCCTGCAGACAATAATAAGCCGCGAGATTTCACCCTTTGACAACGCGGTGTTCTCTGTCTGCTCTGTTCACGCCGGCTCGTCATACAATATAGTACCTCCCGATACTGTTATTCAGGCAACTCTTCGCACATATTCAAGGCAGACGCAAAAATTCCTCCTTGAGAGAATAAAGACTGTTGCAGAGTTTGTCTGCCGGGCTCACAGAGCGGAGTGCGAAATCGAGATCATCAACGATCTGCCCGCTACCTACAACAATCCCGACGCGGCGGATTTTATCTGTGACCTTATAAAGCGGCTGTATGGGGAGGATTCCCTTGTGATAATGAGCGAACCCTCAATGGTAAGCGAGGACGTATGCGTGTTTCTCGATGATGCCCCCGGCGCCTTTTGGCTTTTGTCCACAAGACCAGAGGAGGGCGCCTACAAGAATCACAACCCAAAATTCAACCTGGAGGAGAGCGTGCTGCACAAGGGCTGCACTATAATGGCTCAGGCGGCATTTGAGTATCTGACCGGTGATATTGAGTTTGAAAAATGAGAATCGGGAGATCGGAGAGATTCCCTCGATATGCTTATACCGCTTGTTATGGACAAGCCGAGGGCGTTTGTGTAAGTAACAAAACAATATGAGGTAAAATATGAAAAAGTATGTAATGGCATTTGATCAGGGCACCACAAGCTCAAGATGTATAATCTTCGACCGTGAGGGTAAACTTGTTGCCGCAAAGGCAAGGGAGTTTACACAGCTCTACCCCAAGGTAGGCTGGGTGGAGCACGACCCGGAGGAAATATGGGAAAGCCAAATAACCGTAGCCAGGGAGGCGATGGATCTGTGCGGCGCCACATATGAGGATATCGCCGCCATAGGCATAACGAATCAAAGAGAGACAACCGTGGTATGGGATAAAACCACAGGCAGGCCCATAGCGAACGCCGTTGTATGGCAGTGCAGAAGAACGGCGAAGCGGTGTGATGAACTGAAAGACAAAGGTCTGTCGGATATGATACGCCAAAAGACAGGCCTTATCCCTGACGCGTACTTCAGCGGCACGAAGCTTGAATGGCTCCTTGACAACGTCCCCGGCGCGAGGCAGAGAGCCGAAAACGGCGAACTCCTCTTCGGTACTATTGATTCTTTTCTTATCTGGAGACTTACCGAGGGGAGAGTCCACGTTACGGACTACTCAAACGCCGCAAGAACCATGCTCTTTAACATAAATACCCTCACATGGGACAAAGAGATTCTCAGCGAGCTTCGTATACCGGAATGTATGCTGCCTGAAGCGATGCCCTCCTCTTGCATCTATGGAGAGACAGCGCTTTTAGGCGGCTCAATCCCCGTGTCCGGCGCGGCGGGAGACCAGCAATCCGCTCTATTCGGTCAGTGCTGCTACAGCGAAGGGGACATAAAGAACACATACGGCACAGGCTGCTTTATGCTGATGAACACCGGTGACAGACCGGTGAAAAGCAAGGCGGGACTTGTAACCACCATAGCCTGGGGGCTTGACGGCAAGGTGACCTATGCCCTTGAGGGCTCGGTTTTTGTGGCGGGAGCGGCTATCCAGTGGCTGAGGGATGAGCTAAAAATCATTAATTCTGCCCCTGAGAGCGAGAAATATGCCTCCATGGTGGAGGATACCGCCGGGGTGTACATGGTGCCTGCCTTTGTGGGACTGGGCGCCCCATATTGGGACAGCTACGCCAGAGGTATCATCACAGGACTTACAAGAGGCGCCGGAAGAAACCATATCATCCGCGCTACGCTTGAATCGCTGGCGTATCAGACATACGACGTGCTGGAGGCTATGAGAAAGGATTCAAAACTCTCCCTTACTTCCCTTAAGGTGGACGGCGGAGCCTCCGCCAATAACTTCCTGATGCAGTTCCAGTCGGATATAATCGGTATCCCGGTGATACGCCCCTCCTGCATTGAGACAACGGCGCTGGGAGCCTCATATCTGGCGGGGCTGGCTGTGGGCTTCTGGGAGAGCCGGGAGGAGATAAACAGTCTGTGGCATCGTGACAGGCTCTTTGAGCCTGCCATGGAGGAGAAAAAGAAAAACGCCCTCCTTGAGGGCTGGCATGACGCTGTTGGCAGAGCATTGAGATAAAGGGGGAGAAACAGCCGTGGTACAGTTTGTACGCTCCATAGGGCTTGAGGGCATAGAGGGCTACGAGATAACCGTGGAATGCGACCTGAACGGAGGTCTGCCCGGCTTTGATGTA
>JAAZBA010000373.1 GCA_012514045.1 Clostridiales bacterium
ACATACCGGTACCCTCTTCGGAGGTTATGAGAATAAACCGATTATCCTGGGCGTTATATGGCTTGTGTTCGTCATTGAGATGCTGTTACGTTTCTTCCCCTCCCGGGTTGAGAGCATGGGGTGCCGAAAGCAGTTTGCAAAAAACTATATCCCCACCGGCAAAACACAGCCTCTGCTTCAATCGAACCGTGTCACAATCCTTATAGCATTGGGATGGCTCGCCTTCAATGGCATTTTTGGAGCACTGTATCTTATGAAAATAATGGACAAGGGCATGATGGTACTGCTGTCGTTGGCGTTTTCGGTATGCGATCTTATCTGTATCCTTTTTTTCTGCCCTTTTCAGACTTGGTTTATGAAGAACAAGTGCTGTGTAAGCTGCAGAATCTACAACTGGGACTATGCTATGATGTTCACTCCCTTGCTCTTTATAGGCGGTCTCTTTGCCTGGAGCCTTCTTGCCATCGCTGTAGCGCTTCTTCTTCACTGGGAGTACGCAGTATATAAATATCCGGAGCGGTTCACTGAGAACACAAACGATTGTCTGTCTTGTAAAAACTGCCCCGAAAAGCTGTGCCGTCACAAAAAACAGCTACAGAAGTTTTTGAAGAAAAACAGAGCTCTTCTCAGATCCCGCGGTACTAAATTATGGAAATAGGAGAATATTTATGGATTTCAAAGGTTATCTAAAGCTTTATTCCGACACTCTTACAAACGAGGTGGTTCCCTACTGGCTCAGGTACTCCCTTGACGAAAGCGGCGCTATAAACAATTGCCTTTCGGAGAACGGTACAGTACTTTCCCGGGACAGGTACATATGGTCTCAGGGACGCGCACTTTGGACCTTTTCCGCCTTATATAACCGCATTGAGCAAAAACAGGAATACCTTGACGTTGCTCACGGACTGTTCAATTATCTGTATAACCTCGGTCCCGATGAGTCCGGCAAGTGGAATTACCTTTACGACGGAGACGGAAATCTGCTCGAAAAGGACATAAGCATATATGTGGACGGATTTGTCCTCGCGGGGCTCACTGAGTACTATATCGCCACGGGAAATGTGAATGCCCGTGAGCTTGCGCTTCAGACTTATGAAAATACTCTTTCGAGAATACGCCGCCCCGGAACATATCGTGTAGCGCCTTATGTAATTCCCGATGGCATGATTACCCACGGTGTCTATATGATATTCTCGTTTTTCTACCACTGTCTGGGTGTCGCGCTTGACAGGAATGATATTTGTGACGTAGCTCACAGCCTCGCTATGGATGTGCTGGAAAAATTCTATGTAGCGGAAAAGGATGCCATTCTTGAGTTTGTAAACATCGATGGTACTTTCTCCGACACTCCCGAGGGACGCGCCTGCGTACCGGGGCATGCCATTGAATGCATGTGGTTTCTCATCAATATTTTTGAACACCATGGTGAGAAGGATAACATCGACCAGTGCTGCAGGATTATACGCCGTCATCTGGAGCTTGCCTGGGACGAAAAAAAGGGAGGACTTATTCTGGCGCTGGATATCGACGGTAAAGAACCGGTATTCTGGCAGAAATCCACTTATAAACCCTGGTGGGTACAATCAGAGGCGCTTGTGGCAACAATGTACGCCTATCGTCACACCGAGGATGAGTGGTTCCTTGACATGCATGAAAAAGTAAGCAAATACGCCTTTGAGCATTATCCCAATGGCTTCGGCGACTGGTATAACTGGTTGGATAACGACGGTAACATCGGTCAGTCGGCAGCATTGCCTGTCAAGGATCCGTTCCATCTGCCCAGAGCGCTCATATACCTCATAAAGCTATTTAGCTGTATGCAATAAACAAGCGAAAAAATCAGTCGTCCTTTCTACATGTTTACACATTGCAAACAGCCGCGTTTTGTGATAAAATTCTGCGTTAATAAGGTTGATTAACGCTATTCTATATATACTTCGGAGGGATAAATCATGTCTTCAAACGTACGTCCGGAATCCATGGAGCGAATCACAACTCCCACGCTTGCCGAACGCTTTATTTGTGAACAGATTCAGGCTATCCGTCAGCAGGTCGGTAATAAAAAAGTTCTTCTTGCCCTGTCCGGCGGAGTTGACAGCTCCGTTGTCGCCGCTCTTCTGATTAAGGCAATTGGCCGTCAGGTGGTTTGCGTACATGTAAATCATGGTCTCATGCGCAAAGGCGAGAGTGAGCGGGTTGTGGAGGTCTTCCGAAATAATCTTGGCGCAAATCTTGTGTATGTAGACGCTGGGGATCGTTTCCTTGACAAGCTTAAGGATGAGGTTGATCCCGAGACAAAGAGAAAGATCATAGGCGAAGAGTTTGTGCGCGTGTTTGAAGAGGAGGCTCGTAAGCTCGAAGGCATCGCCTTCCTTGCGCAAGGCACTATTTATCCCGATATTTTGGAGTCTGACGAAGGAATCAAGGCTCACCACAACGTGGGCGGTCTTCCCGATGATATGCATTTTGAGGGTCTTGTGGAACCTATAAAACTTCTCTATAAGGATGAGGTCAGGGTTGTCGGCAAGGTACTCGGTCTCCCCTCCTCCATGGTCGACTGTCAGCCCTTCCCCGGTCCCGGTTTAGGCGTCCGCTGCCTGGGGACAATAATACGTGACCGCCTTGAGGCGCTGCGTGAGTCCGATGCCATTCTCCGCGAGGAGTTTGACGCAGCGGGACTTACGAATAAAATCTGGCAGTTCTTCACGATAGTGCCGGACTTCCGTTCCACCGGCGTCCGTAACGGCACGCGTTTGTTTGACTGG
>JAAZBA010000247.1 GCA_012514045.1 Clostridiales bacterium
CAAATTGGCAAGAAGATATCTGTCGCCCTCTGCAAACTGGATTTCCGAGATATCTCTCCATGTGGACTTTAAAGCCTCCAGGGAAAGACGCTTTTCTTCCTCCAGTTTCTTTTTCAAATACTCTAAATCTTCTTCCTTTTTCTTAATCCGGGCTTCGTATTCCTCCGCTTTTTTCTCTGCTTCTTTTATATCATCTGCATACTGATCAATAGTCTTTGAAGTCTGACTGATAAGTCCTGCCACTTTATTCTTCTCGGCTTCCGCTTCCACCTGCAGATTATCAAGCTCTATCTTCTCTGTCTGAAGTCTGGCTTCCGTCTCCTCAATAAGAATACGGTTTTCCTGAAATTCCGCAAGTTTCTGCTTATCGTAGTCTGCTATTTTCTCAAACCGGTCCGCCATATTCAGCATGTCGGAAAAATTACCGACACTCAACAGAGCGTTAACATAACTGGTATCATTGCGTTCATACATTTCACGCACTCTGATTACCATGCACTCCTGTTGCCACTTTTCCACAGCCTTCGCTTCATCAAGTGCCGCCTGGGTGTCCGCAATATCCTGTATCTTTTCTTTTATTTGTCTCTCCAAATCCTCCAGATGTTCGCTAACTTCCGTCAACTGCTCATTCAGCTTATTCAATTCCTTGGTTAGGGATTTTTTCTCATTCTGCAGGCCTTCCAGTTCTTCCTCAGTCTTGTCCAGCTGATTTTCCAGCTTATCCTTATCCTTTTTAGCCTGGTCAATTTCCTGCTGTGTCGTTTTGCCCTTTGCCGCATAGGCAGGCAATACTGAGGGAATCCACTCAGCAAGCATTACCATCACCATTATGACAGCCACTTTCTTAAAGCCTTTCCACTTTTTCAATTGCCTCACCTGCCTTTCAACCATTCGTACCTATACCTGAATCTGAATCTGTCTGCCACTCTTACTATAGGGTACACACTTTACACCTGCCGCCGCAAACATGCGCTTAGCCGCCTTATTCATAGGCGTACCATTATACTTGTCACTGTCGTATACTACACAGGTAATTCCCGCCTGAATAATTGCTTTTGCACATTCATTACAGGGAAACAGGGAAACATAAAGCTTCGTTCCCTCCAGCGAACCGCCTCTGTAATTCAATATCGCATTTAGCTCGCTGTGCGTCACAAACGGATATTTAGTCTCCAGTTCATCGCCCTCTCTATCCCACGGGAACTCCTCATCAGAGCATCCGTTAGGAAAGCCGTTATAACCCATGGAAAGTATTTTGTTATTGTCGCTAACAATGCAGGCCCCCACCTGTGTATTAGGGTCCTTGGAACGCATTCCCGAAAGGTGCGCAACCCCCATGAAATATTCATCCCAACTGATATAGTCTTCTCTTTTTGTACCCATTTTCCCTCTATTCCCGAGTGCAGTTGCACCCGTTACCGCTTTTAGCCTTAGAACTTCTCCAGCAAATCAATTCTTCTCTGATGCTTTTCTTCTCCCGAGAAAGGAGTATTTAAAAAGGTCTCCACAATATCAAGTGCCAGATTATCACCCAGCATACCGCCTCCAAGCGCAAGTACATTGGCATCATTGTGAAGTCTGGTCATTTTTGCAGAAAGAGTATCTGCACAAAGTGCACAGCGGATGCCGGGCACCTTATTGGCTGCAATACTGATGCCGATTCCTGTTGTACAAACTACGATTCCTTTCTCGCAGCTTCCGTCAACCACTGCTTTTGCTACCGCATGTCCAAAAGAAGGATAATCTACTGACGCCTTACTGTCGCATCCCATATCCTTGTAAGCAATCTGCTTTTCCTCCAAATATGCAATCACTCTCATCTTTAAATCATAACCGCCATGATCACTACCAATCGCTATCATCTTATATTCCTCCATACTTATACTTTATTATCAGTGAGATTAAAGCACTCACTAACTATCCTTCTTAAAAAGATTTATCACCTTATGACCTGCAGCCTTCAAGAGCCTGTTCATAATAGCTTGTCCAAACCCTTCAGTCGCAAATCCTTCCGAATAAATCCGGGTTACCTGCTCCTCATCAAACTCACGCAGTATCCGGTACAGGTTCCGGGCAATATCATCTTCCGCATTTCTGCTGCCGATGCTTTTTACTACATCTGCACTATACTTCCGGTAAAGTTCATCCGTAGCTATCACGCCCACCTTGTGTCCGCATTGAATGTCTGCTGCCACCTGCCCGTTAATGTATGCAAGCACGTCATCGGCGCCACCCTGCACAATCGTCAATTCACCCTTAGGTGCATAATGCCGATATTTCATTCCGGGAGCCTTGGGCGCCTGACCGGTATCTGCCCGGAACATGGTCTCATCCTCATCCACCTGCCCAAGTACCTGTTCAAGCATC
>JAAZBA010000377.1 GCA_012514045.1 Clostridiales bacterium
AAACGAAGCGATGTATTCATCGCCACGCAGCATGAGCTTCCCAGAGCACTTCCTGCAAAAGATGTGGCTCATGTGGCTAAGGAGTACTGCTCTGAAGTATATTGGAACGAATCCGTTAAGGCTGCGGCAAGGGTGGCAATGTCCATGGCAAATTTCACCGACGTGATCCTAGTTTGCGGCTCCCTGTATATCCTCCATGATGCCAAACTGGCACTTACGGAATAAAAACAAAATAGTAAATAAAGATATAAAAAGCCATCGTTCATAAGTCTGTGTGGAACGATGGCTTATTTTATATGCATTATCTGGTTGCGCTGTTTTTCAGAACCTTTGCATCAAGGTTTGCTGCTAACATGTGATAAACCTTGGAGCCTTCAAAATCGTCGCCTGCATAGGTCGATATGGGCACGCCGCTGGCTGCGGCATCGGCGAACTTGATGCTTCTCTTGACGATGGGATCGAATACAGGGAAAGATTCACGTATTTTTGATACAATGTCTTTTGCGTGGTTTGTTCTCTCATCCACCATGGTAATTATTGTGCCAAGAAGAGACAGCTTTGAGTTGTATTTTTTTACAGCTTCAATAGTATGTACTATCATCTCAAGACCTTTGAAAGCAAGATACGTGGGCTCTACTGGTACAACTACATAATCAGAAGCCATAAGACTGTTCACAGTGAGGATGCCTAAGGAGGGCATATTATCAATGATGACATAGTCATACCTCTCTCCCAGCTTGTCCAACTGCTCCTTTAGTATAAACTCACGGCTAAATGCGGCGGATACCTCAAGTTCTGCTGTAGCCAGATCGATTGAGGCGGGCATAAGGTCCAGGAACATTATTGACGTGGAGAGAATGACATCATAGGGCTCGGCGCGTCTTGTCATAATGTGGTATGTATTTTTGTCAAAGCCAACGGGATCGTATCCAAGGTATACGGTCAAAGAGGACTGGGGATCCAGATCCACAAGAAGCACACGCCTGCCCATGTCCGCAAGCGCAGCGCCGAGGTGAAGAGCCGTTGTCGTTTTACCGACACCGCCCTTATTGTTGGCGATGGATATAACAATCATATATGTCACTCCCGGAAAGTATATGTGAAATTTAGGTGAAATAACTCTGTTAAAAGCTATATTGATGTGGTATAATACCACTGTATAACCTTACTTTACAATATTATACTACATATAATGATGATTTGCAACATTAATTTGATATTACACTTGCGGCATAGAAGGAGCATACTGTATGAGTGGGTATAAGGTGATAAATCTTGAGGAAGGCATGCCAACCTCGAACAAAGCCGTAAAGAGACTCACATTTGAGCTCAATATGGCAAAGCGTATGGGTATTACTGCTCTGAAGCTTATTCATGGTTTCGGCTCCAGCGGTTCGGGCGGTAAAATTAGACTTGAAGTGAGAAACTATCTTCTCAGGCTTCACAGAAGAGAGGAAATCCAAGCTTTTATCATCGGTGAACGCTTCTCCATCTTCGATAAAGACACAAGAATTGCCCTTAATCTATGTGATGAACTTCGCCGGGACAGGGATCTTGATCGTCATAACAATGGTATCACAATCGTTATTCTATAGGAGAGAGGAGAAAGAGTGTGAAAAGAGATAAATTCCGTCTGTCTTTGCGAGGTAGGATTTTCATAGCTTGCTTTATTTCCTATATATGCCTATATCTTTGCCGCATTAACCTTTCTGCGGCGTTCCCTGCATTAAACCACAGTTTGGAACGGTACAGCTGTTACAGGCATGCTAGGAAGTGCGTTTTTCATTACATATGCCATAGGTCATCTAATAAACGGATATCTTGGAGACAAGGGGTCCCCGAAAATATTTGTGTCAGTAGCTCTTTTAAGTTCGGCTTTTTTCAATTTTATTATCGGACTATCGGACTCACACTATGTAATCCTTGTCTGCTGGGCGTTTAATTGTGTATTCCAATCTATGGTATGGGGTCCCGTGATGAGAATCCTGTCAAGAAGATACTCTTCTGAGGAGCAGAGATCGGTAGGTATCGGTATGTCTGCCACCTTGGTGGTGGGATATATACTCGCTTGGGGCAGACTCAGCGTTGTGATTATGCACTCAAGCCGGAGAATGGCTTTCCTGCTTCCGGCGGGAATCCTCTGCATATCTCTTGCATTATGGATGATATGCATACCTTCGGACAGAACCGAGCCTGAACTTTTTAAAAGGAAGAAAAAAAGAGCCTGCGGGAGACGATTGCATATCTCTCCGAACACAGGCTTTGGTCATACGTTGTAATTTGCGTTACCATGGGCGCCATAAGGGAGGGTATTACTCTGTGGACACCCACGCTGTTTTCCGATGCATTCGAACTTGATGAATCCTCAGCAGTGGAGATGCTTCTGATCATACCTCTTATAAACGTCCTTGGACTTATATTCGTCGGCAAGCTTACAAAGCTGCTTCCTCATCGCTATGAACATCCTTTGGCGCTGAAGTATGGAATGATGATAGTCCTTGCCGCTATTGCCATTCTCATATTCGGTAATATGAAAGCATTAAGCGTGCTTTTCATTTCCCTGATAAGCGCTCTTGCATACGGCTGTAATACCTTTGCCTTTCTCTCATGCCTCTCCACTTCGGGCGTGACAACATGAGCTCTACGGTGGCTGGCTTCTTCGATTTCGGGGTGTACATAGGGTGCCGCTGCATCATCTTCTGCCATAGGAATACTCACAACGAAGCTTGGGTAGATTGCCGCACCCATAACATGGCTTGTAGGCATCTGTATAGGAATCGTCATCATAATTGCGAAGCTGAGAAGAAAGAGAACAAAATCAGCATAAGTTACCTGACGCTTGTACAGAATCTGTGTAGAATTGCTGCGACCTGGGCTCTTGCAGCCTGCCCTCCGGGTTTTAGCGCTCCGTCTGCCATACCGTTGATAAGCCCTGAACCCCACAGCCCAGAAGAGAGCTTCAACAGCGTAAAAAGAGCAGCTGCCGCTGTCGTAGAATCGGTCAAGCGACTCCCTCTGAAGTGTCTTATAATCCTTATAGGCGGCATATCTAAAGAAAATAGTCGCTAACTGCTCCCTTGTGATAAAGTCATCGGGACCGAAAGTGCCGTTATTGTAGCCTTTTACTATGCCGTTCACGGCCGCCCAGGCAACAGCTTCCTCGTAGTAAGCTCCTGCAGTTATATCCGGGAAGGAGGATGCATCAACGAAATCAGGCGAACCATCAAGGCGGTGGAGAATTGTTACAATCATGGCTCTTGTTGTGGCAACATGTGGAGAGAATCTTCTCTGTCCAGTACCCTTCATGAGACCGTTGAGGGAGACATACATAACATCGTTAAAAAACCAGTCTGTAGCAAGAACATCGTCAAAGGAAGTCCCATTTTCGACCCATCCGGCATATAGTGTCATGTTTTCACATACTGTATTTTTTGAAAAATCCCATTTGGACTTACAATCAATGTCTTCAAACCAGCCAGCGAACACGTACCCCGAACGAAAAGGGGACGTAGGCGCCGCTATTTTTTCTCCTCTTGTTACAACAGACTCGGACACAGCGCTTTCACCCGATGTGTTATACTTGACAGTGCAGTTATCGGACACAACAAATGTAATCGTGTTTGACGTGCAGTAGTAGGTATCAGAGCCATCTTTCAGCGATACTCTGCAGTTTTTGCTTCTGATAACTGAGGCGCCACTGTTAGCTATCACACGAAGACGGAAGGATCCTACCACCGAGGACGAAACCCAT
>JAAZBA010000333.1 GCA_012514045.1 Clostridiales bacterium
ACTCCTTTTCTATCCTTGCCCACTCTTTTTTAACATCCTCTAATATCTCGGAGTAGTCTCTGTCTATGTCAGTGAAGTGTACAAACTGGTAGTGGCTCATGGAATCGAAACCGGCCTCCGCCAGAATATCCTTTGAAGTCAGCTTCTTACCTCCGTCCACTCCGGACATATTCAGAGCATTTTCGCTCCATACCGTAGCCTGGAGGTGAAGTCCCGGGAAGCCGACTTTTACCGTCTCATTACGGAAATGCTCAAAACCTCTCTTTAATTCCTCCATTCCTCCCAAACCTCTGACCAGGTTTGCCAGGTCGTATATCATAAACACAGGCTTGCCGTCGATTTTATAATAGTTCGGCTGAGAAAAATATTTCTCTATGACTCTTGTGACCACTTTTTTAAAATCCGTCCAGTCTGTGGCGCCGTCCCAGACGGGCACCTCCTCTGTTGCGCGGATATCCCACAGGTTTGTGGCGGTGTGGTTCGCCCACATCAGATAGAATTTCATGCGGTCTCTGTTTTTCGCCTTCAAAAATCCGTCGTTGAGGCAGTTCTCCAAAAAGGGGCGGTGATCGTACCAATACCAATCGTATATGAATATATTCACTCCGTGGTCTGCCGCTGCGGCTATCTCCATTTCCATAACGTAGGGGTCCGCCTCGTTTACATATCCCCAAAGGGGTTTTCGAGGCCAGTCATGACCTGGATATTTTGATACAGCGTTTTTTACCGACTGCCATTCCCCCATTCCTTCAGGCCAAAATATTTTTGTGCGGGGCTCATCTCCCGTGTATGCCGGCCATACATAAGCCGCGATGTCGTATTCTTTCATGGTTTTTCCTTTCGTTATTTTCTACAGCTTGCAAAGGCGACGGGCGAGGTCATTGAACTTCACACCAAATGCGCCTTCAAGCACGGCTCTTGACGATGCATATGCCGCCTCCCTGTGGCAAGGCATTGTATAAACAAAGCCATGGTATTTGCTTTCGCTGAACGTTCTCACCCAATCGTCCACCGGAAAAATCTCGGTAAGTGGCATATACTCTCCCGGGCTCTTGATTATGCACTGAGAAGCTTCCTTGAACACAGCGTGGGGCGGGCAGTCCAGCCACACGAACTCCCTCGGCAGCTCATGGGAGAGATGTACAGAAGCATAAGAGCATATCTCCTCCGTCAGCTTTTCTCTTATCCCCTCGTCTCCGAAGGCATTGATTATTCTGCCGAGCGCCGAAGGGTTCTCCAATGTTCTGGGGGAGATACACAGCGCCCGCTTCGGAAGGATTCTGTTGCGGAGGATGTTTATATACTCCTTCACCTCCGGCAGGTCGCTTTCAAGGCTGAAAACGTCGTCGTCCGTTATTCTCAAAAAGTCGCATGGACTGTAAAGGGAGGCAGATTTTGCGAATACGCTTCTCAGCACACAGCCTGCGCAGCGCACCTTCTGGTGCTGGTATATTGTGGCGGTAAGCATCATCTTGTTGAAAATAATTCCCTCAAGAGAGCTCACCCCCGATGAATCTATAGCAAGACGGGTAAGTCCCTCTGCATCTTTCAAGACATCAAGAGTATACATGAGCCTCGGCAGATCAAGAGGCATGTTTATGCCGGTGCTGTACGCGTCCCGCATGATATAATCAAGTTTGTCCGCGTCGAAGGCTCCGTTTATTATCGCTACTGCGAAGGCTAAATCCGGTCTTTTCGTCTTATCAACGTAGCCTACGATCATATCTCCCACAAAATCAAGGTCGATATCAACGCCATAGACGCCTTTTATAACTCTTTCGTTATATTCCCTCATGGGATCGCTTGTTGCGATCATAAAGGAGAGGATTTCATGGGCACTGGCTGCGGCGAGACGGGGATTTGTTCTCTTTATATCCTTGAGCCAGTGTTTGAAAGTGTATTCGGAAGAGTGGGAAAAGGGACCATGGCCGCAGTCGTGGAGAATCGCCGCGGCGCGGCAGTTGTGATAAGTATAGTCCTTATCAATATTGCTGAGTAGAGGATTTCCTCTCTTGTATAGCGATTCTACCATGCTCCCCGCTATCGTGGCTACTCCCACGGTGTGCTCAAATCTGTTATGGTTTGCCGCAGGGAACACGAGAGATGCCACGTCAGTCTGGGATATACGTCTCAGGCGCTGGATTATGGGCAAATCGATCAGCGCTATCTCGTGTCCTAAAAACATGGAGGTGCCGTGTATGCTGTCATGAATGACCTTTGCCCCGGGTGTGCTTTCCATATCTCCGAGGGACAGGACATAGGTGACATATTCGTCTATTTCGAGCCTCAGCTCCCGCTCCGTCATGCTTTTCACCTCCCTCCTACTCACGGGAAATATCCCGAAGTACTGCTCCGCAGAGCTTTATATCCTCCTCAAAACCTACTTTTTTAAGCTTATCATAGGAGCTTTCAAGCTCGCCGCAGGCGGTATTTACAATATATGTGCTGTGTGAGGGGTTCATAGAAGAGAGAATGCCTGAGGTTTCGAGCCTGAAGAGCACCCCGTCAAGCTCCTCGGAGAAGGGCGATATTCCCGACTCGTCGAAAAGAAAATCGCCGAATACGGAAGGGTATTCCTCTTTCATTCTGTAGACAGTCTTATGCATAAAGGAGTCTTTCTTTGTAAGCTCCCCAAGCCCCGAAGCGTATATCACCGCTCCCAGTATATCATCAGGCGTTATTTTCGCCGAAAGCATTGCTTTAAGATTAGATCCTGCCATTTATTTTTCCTTTCTACTATCGCTCCGTCTTCGCTTTGGCTGTTTGGGACGTATACATCTTACTATATATGCCGCCTAGCCGCATCAGCTCTCCATGATTGCCGGACTCGATTATTTTTCCCTCATCCACCACCATTATTATGTCCGCGTCCCGGATCGTGCCCAGGCGGTGGGCTATTACAAATGTTGTTCTGCCCCGCATCAGCTCAGCCATGGTCTGCTGTATGCGAAGCTCCGTCATGGTATCCACATTAGAGGTAGCCTCGTCAAGGATGAGTATGGGGCTATCGCATAGCACAGCCCTTGCCAGAGCAAGCAGCTGCCGCTGACCAGCGGAGAGGTTGCCGCCGTTGTCTGATACACTGGTGTAGTAACCGTCTCTGAGCCTTGTGATGAACATGTCGGCTCCCGCCATTTTTGCGCAGCGGATTACTTCCTCGTCTGTTGCGTCAAGCTTGCCGTAGCGGATGTTGTCCATTATGGTGCCTTCGAACAGATATGTCTCTTGAAGCACCACGCCGAAAGTGGAGCGTATGCTGTCCCGCTTATAGTCCCGGAGGTCACGTTCGTCAAGAAGGATGCTGCCCTCAGACACATCGTAAAAACGGGTGAGAAGGTTAATTATTGTTGTCTTTCCAGCACCTGTAGGGCCTACGAACGCGGCTCTCATCTCGCTGTCCACTTTAAATGACACATTGTCAAGGACCTGTTTATCGGGGCGATAGCCGAAGGATACGTTTCTGAACTCAACCTCGCCCTTCGCATCTTCGGGCACATCGATCGCGCCTTCTCTGTCTGCCGCCTCCTCCGGCTCTGAGAAGATTTCAAAAACTCTTTCCGCTCCCGCTATGGCGGAAAGGAAAGTGTTATAGGTGTTGGCTATCTCGTTGAGAGGACGGACAAACTGCCTTGTCAGGCTTACAAAGGACGCGATATCGCCTATGCTGAGGGAGCCATGCACCGCAAGGACTCCTCCCACCGCGGACACAAGCACAAAACCAAAGTTGTTTATCACTCCCAAAAGCGGCATGATATAACCGGACCATACATGAGCTTTCGTGGCGGTTTTTCTATAATCCTCGTTGCAGCGTTCGAACACATCCGTTACATATTCAGTCCTTCCATAGGCTCTGATAGTCGCGATGCCGGTGATTGATTCCTCCATATGGCTGTTGAGGATGCCTAAAAGCGCCTGCTGCTCACGATAAAGCACCCTTGTGCGCTTTGTAACCACCTTTGTGAGAAGATAGATAAGAGGCACTGTAAGAAGCACCGTTAGCGCCAGGATCGGGCTTAAAATCACCATCATAACAAAGGTTCCCAGCACCGTAAGCACTCCCGACACCAGCTGTACAGCCGCCTGTCCCACGGTTCCGGATATGGTGTCCATGTCATTTGTGAGCCTCGACATAATATCCCCGCTTTCTCGGCTGTCAAAGAAACCTAAAGGCAGCTTCTGAAGCTTGGCGAAGAGCTCCCGGCGAATCCGGTTGACAAAGCTCTGGCTCAAGCCCGCCATAATAAAGCTTCGCAGGAATATAAGCGCTACATCAATAAAGTAGCAGCAGCCTAAAATTATCACCGTAGAGCCAAGGATTCCGAAGTCTGCCACTCCCGCCGACTCCCCCATGGCGTCCACCGCTCTGCCTATAAGCATGGGGAACAATACGCTCAAGCCGGAGCAGATCAATACAAGGATTATCACAAGTAGCAGCCGCAGTTTTAAACCTTCCATATATTTCCAGAGCATTTTCACAGTGCCCTTGAAGTCCTTGGCATGCTGCACCGGAGCGCCCCTGCCGGGTCCCCGTCTGCCGCTGCCGATACTGGCTCTCGCACTGGATACATTTCTATCCATTTGCCAGCGCCTCCCTTCCGTACTGGGATAAATAGAGATCACGGTATACGCCACAGGAGGAGATAAGCTCCTCATGGGTGCCCACACCCACGCTTTTTCCGTCGTGGAGCACCACAATACGGTCGCATTCAATGATTGAGCTTATTTTTTGGCTTACTATGATACATCCCATGTCCGCAGACTTTTCTCTCAGTGAGCTCCGGATAGATGCCTCGGTCAACGCGTCAAGAGCGCTGAGGCAATCGTCAAGAATGAGGATTTTTGGTTTTTTTATCAGGGCTCTTGCTATAGCTACTCTCTGACGCTGGCCTCCGGACATGTTTACCCCGCTGTGGCCGAGGAGAGTGTCGTACTGCTCGTTGAAGTTCATAATGAAGTCGTGGGCGCACGCGGCCTTTGCCGCTTCATATACCTCCTCTTCGGTAGCATCAGAGCGTCCCCA
>JAAZBA010000197.1 GCA_012514045.1 Clostridiales bacterium
AAAGGACGAGATTATCGCCTACGCCGCCGATGAACTGAAAAAGTACATGCAGATGATCGACCCCTTCAAGGAGTATGTTATAATGGCGTACAGCAAGTTCGACCCTTCCCTTGAAGGCGTACTCTGGCTTGGCCGGGACGAGTCCTTCCCCATGCCGAAAGTGGAGAATCCGGAGCTGGACGACGCTGTATCTATTGAGGTACACGGCTCCTCCGGCTATATCTCGGGCACAAACAACAGAAGCGTGCTCATCGCCGCATACCGCTTCCTGCGTGAGCTGGGAGTCGCGTTCGTAAGGCCGGGACCGGACGGTGAAGTAATCCCCATGTATGATCTAAGCGATGTAAATATCTCCGTTCACGAGGCTGCCTCCTACCGCCACCGCGCCATATGCATTGAAGGCGCCGTAAGCGCTCAGCACGTTATCAACAACATAGACTGGATGCCGAAGGTGGGCATGAACGGTTTCTTCAATCAGTTCAGAATACCTTTTACCTTCTATGACCGCTGGTATACCCATCAAAGAAACCCAATTTACGAAGCTGAAGAATTTACACTTAAAGATGCCGAGGGCATTATGTTCCAGTCCATATACGAAACAAAGAAGCGCGGACTGTTCTATCATGCCGCCGGTCACGGCTGGACATGCGAGCCCTTCGGCATAGAAGGCTCCGGCTGGGACATAAAGGAATACGATGTTCCCGAGGAGACAAAGCAGTATCTCGCCCTTGTCAACGGCAAGCGAGAGCTCTGGGGCGGTATTCCCCTGAACACAAACCTCTGCTACTCCTCTCCGTATGTGCTTGACACAATGGCAAACGCTATCGCCGACTACTGCATAGAGGTGCCCGAGGTGGATTACCTGCATGTATGGCTGGCGGACGGAGTAAACAACCACTGCGAGTGCGAGAACTGCGGTGACCGCCGTCCTGCCGACTTCTATGTGGATATCCTCAACCGCATCGACAAGGTTATGACAGAAAAGGGCGTGGACACAAAGATTGTGTTCCTCATCTACATGGATCTCATGTGGGAACCCCTTGAGACAAAGATAAACAACAAAGACCGCTTCGTGCTGATGTACGCCCCCATCTCTCGCACATATTCCAAGACAATGGCGGCAGACAAACCCTACGACCCGGAAAAACTGGTGCCCTACGAAAAGAACAAGTGCAAGATGTCAAAAGGCGTGGCGGAAAATCTGGCGAGACTGGGCAAATGGCAGGAGCATTTTGACGGTGACTCCTTCGTATACGATTATCACTTCATGTGGGATCATTTCAGAGACCCCGGCTATTACCAAACTGCTGGCGTGCTCTTCGATGATATGAAGAATCTTGGAAAGTTTAAGCTCAACGGTATGGTAAGCTGCCAGAATCAGAGAACATACTTCCCTACAGGCCTGGGTATGTCCGGCATGGCGTATGCTCTATGGAACAAGAAAGGTAATTTTGACTCCTTTGCCAAGGACTACTTTTTTAAAGCCTTCGGCAAGGATGGAGACGCCGTAAGAAAGTATATGTCCACCCTCTCGGATCTGTTCGATCCTCCCTATGCCCGCGGCGAGCGTGAGCTTGTAAACAAAGAGGCGGCGGAGCGCTTCGCGAAAATCCCCTCTGTTGTGAATAAATTTTCCGAAGTTATAGACCGCAATATAGTTCTGGGTGAGAATAGTGAGATTCATCCATCCCAGATGGTAAGTTGGGATTACCTGGTGTATCATGGAGAGCTTGCGAAGTACCTTGCGAAGGTCTATGAATACATCGCCAGAGGCTACAACGACAAAGCAAGTGAGATGAAGGAAGTAACCCTGGGCTTCGCCAGAGTCAATGAGGATGTTTTAAACAAGGTGTTCGACGTATGCCTCTTCTGCAACACCATCGGAAGAACCATAGACATGATGACGGGCAAAGAAAAGAGACCTGAACACCTGTAATATAAAGGAGCAAAACGATGTTTATACGATACGCTTCCGGGAGCGCCA
>JAAZBA010000074.1 GCA_012514045.1 Clostridiales bacterium
ATCCCAGACTGCGAAATGCCACCGGCAGGTAATGAGGAGATAATCGGTCATGAATCAGTTATTATCCTCAATCCAAACAAAAAGGACGCCAAGGTAAAGATCACTCTCTATTTTGCCGACACTGAGCCTATAAGCGATATAGAAATTGTTGTCAAAGCCGAGCGTGTACGTTGCCTCCGCACATATAATCCAGAGGATTTCGGTGGTCATGTAATACCACTTGAGACACAGTATGCCATGAAACTTGAAAGCGATGTGCCCGTAGTTATCCAATACGGCAGACTTGATGTAAGACAACCCAACATGGCGTTCTATACCACATTGGGCTACAACTTTTAGGAGGTGTTTAAATGGAAAGGAATTTTGATTTCAGAAAACGACTTTTGGAAGTTCACCAAAAGAACAGGAAAAACGAGGCTGTTTTTAAGACTATTGAGGGTGTGGAAATATGCCTGGGCTGGCAAATAGTATACCCTGATGACGCCTGCAGGCTTCTTAAGTACGCTGCTCGTGATCTGAGGGAATACTTCGAGGTTTCAATGGACATCTACCTCAAAGCTCTTCCCGCTTCCAAATCCGACAAAAACGCTAAAAGAATAATTATTACAACAGTGGACAGAGCCCCGGAATTTAAATGCGAATATGATGACGCTTCCTCCTATCGACTCGTTGTAAAGGAAAGCCAGATCGTTGTCTGCGGTACAGATGCCAGAGGCACTGCTCAAGGAGTTTATTTCCTTGAGGATATGATGAGTCTGAATGAAGGTCCTGTCGTATCACTTCAAAACATATGCCGCCGTCCCCTGTACTCTCCCCGTATGACTCACTCAGGTTTTGGACTGGATCTTTTCCCCGATGCTCATTTGCGTGTTCTTGCTCATTACGGCTATGATGCAATTCTTGTATTCACTACAGACATTAACATGACTCCTTTAGGATTTGTCGATTTCAATGATCTCATCTACCGTGCAGCTGGCTACGGCATTGATGTATACTCTTATAGCTATTACCACAACAGTATGCATCCCGATGATGAAGGAGCAAGGGAATACTACGACGATAAATACGGCAGACTTTTTGCCGAATGTCCCGGTCTTAAGGGAATTGTATTTGTAGGCGAGTCTATGGAATTTCCCTCCCGTGACGAACATACAAACGGTGTGCCTCGCCATATGACGCCGGGCAAGATTAACCGTGACGGCAGACCATTCCCAGGATGGTACCCATGTAATGATTATCCTCAATGGATTTCCATGGTTCGGGATGTTATCAGAGACAAAAATCCGGAAGCAGATATCGTATTCTGGACATACAATTGGGGTTATGTAAACCGTGAAGCCAGACTTGAACTGATAAGAAATCTGCCTACTGATATTTCTCTTCAAGCTACCTTTGAGATGTTTGAACAGTTTCATATTTCTGATACTGTTACTGTGCGGTGCGTGGACTATACTCTGTTCTTTGAAGGTCCCGGATTGTACTTTGCAAGCGAAGCAGAGGAAG
>JAAZBA010000370.1 GCA_012514045.1 Clostridiales bacterium
AGTGCTTATTTCTTCTGACGGAAACGTCAGAGTTTCAAGAGATGTACAGCTTTATGCTCAGATCTACGGAGACTATCTTGAAGAAGAGATCGAGAAATGGTGTGTAACATCATATGAGTGCGATGGAAGCCATATTGTCATTTCCTTGAAACTTTCTGACATAACTGACGAGCTTCGTCCTATGAAAATAAGAATCGTTACACCATCAGGGGCTTCCATGTGCGGAGCTCACAACCCCGTGTCACCTCTCGGTAAGCCAGATGTCTCTCCCCAAGACTATTTCTGGCTCATACCTTAAAAGCTAAAAGCCGTACCGAATTGAAATATTCGGTACGGCTTTCTAATATAGATTACTTATGCAAGCCCTAATTCACGCTCAACCTCAAATATTGCCTCATCAATTATATCGAGACCCTTGATTGCCATGTCATCCTCCATTATAAGTATCGGAGATATTCTGAGGATATGACCAGACGGTACCCATGCAAGACCTTTTGAGAACGCCTTCTGATAAACGAGTCTTCCCGCTTCTGGATAGATTTCTTTTGTCTCCTTGTCTTTAACAAGCTCAATAGCAAGCAGACAGCCTTTGCCGCGAACGTCGCCGATTATCTTGTGCTCATCTTTCATCTTGTTCATTCTTGACAGGAACAGTTCTCCCAGATGGGCACTTTTCTCGCAGAGATTCTCTTCCTCGATAACCTCAAGTGAAGCCAGTGCAGCAGCGCATGCCATGGGATTGCCGCCATAACTCGAGGACGCACTTATCTTCTCTATTGCCGGTGCAAGCTCTTTTGATACGCACATCGCCGTTACCGGGAAGCCGTTTCCAAAGCCCTTGCCCAGTGTTGTAATATCAGACTTTACATCCCAGTGATCCATGGCGAGAATCTTTCCTGTACGAGCCATACATGTGAGCACTTCATCAGCAAAGAGAAGAATGTTTCTCTTGTCGCAAAGCTCTCTCAGTTTCGGCATGAAATCATCCGGAGGTACAACGCTGCCGCCCCAGCCCTGTATGGGCTCAAGAACAATTGCCGCGACATTTTTACCACCACAGGACATTTCATTGTCCAGAATACCTTCAAGGTGGCGTATATAAGGAGTTGAATCCTTTAGCGCCTCTTCCTTTGTTCTGCCGAAAGCATCGCGGTAGGGATTAGGACGGGGGGCAAGTTTGAAACCTGGAGCGCGCATAAATGTATCAGGTCCGACAACGGCAAGTGAGTTTGCGCCGTAAGTTTTACCATGAAAATCTCTCCAGAAAGAGATAAATTCAGCTTTGCCCGTTGCTGCTCTTGCGCAGCGGAGACCTGCTTCCACAGCCGTTGTTCCCGAGTCATACAGCTGGAAACCGCCGAATCGTCCGTCTGTAATCTCGTGAAGCTTCTCCAGAAGCTTCATCTTAACTTCCGTTGTAAAATCGTGGCAGTTCATGAGTTTATATGCGTACTCCGCCACAGCTCCGCTGATCTTGGGATGACAGTGACCGAGACTTGTCACAAATATACCGGAAGAAAAATCGATATATTTGTTACCGTCCACATCGGTAAGCACGCAGCCCTTGCCTGATTCAAACGACACGGGAAATAGGGATACCTGGCTTGAATAGCCTTTCATGTATTTGGATGCTCTTTCGTGATACTCCCTGGACTTTGGGCCGGGAAGCTCAGTTTTAATATCCGGAACA
>JAAZBA010000390.1 GCA_012514045.1 Clostridiales bacterium
CTTCCGGCGCTCCCCTTGTTATAGACAGGGTAGCGGCGGAGACGGAGCTTCTCATAGCGGAAGGTTTTATTGAGCCCCATTTCTTCGCCGGATTCTCCGGGGGCAGAAAAAGCGTGATGCCCGGTGTATGTGACGCGGTGACCGTCTATGGCAACCATTGCGGAACGTTTATTGCCAGTGAAAAAGCCAGAACAGGCATACTTGAGGGAAATCCCATACATATCGATATGGAATCAGCCGCAACGCAGGCAAAGCTTCAGTATATCGTCAATGTGATAATTGATGAAGAACACAAAACCGTTGCCGCTTTTGCGGGCGACTTCATTGAAGCCCACCGCAAAGGCGTGGAATTTCTCAGACCTTACTGCGAGGTGGAAGCGATACCGGGGGACATTGTCATAACCACAAACGGAGGAGCGCCCCTGGATCAAAATCTGTACCAGTGCGTAAAGGGACTTACCGCAGCTGAAGCCAGCGCAAAGGAAGGCGCAACGCTTATTATGTGCGCCGGACTGTCAGACGGAGTAGGAGGAGAAGGCTTTTATACTTCCCTTAGGGATTGCGACGACCCGGCGCAGCTCTATGACGAGTACACTGCCACACCCCAGGAAAAAACAATTCCTGACCAGTGGCAGACCCAGCTTCTCTGTCGGATACTTAAGAAGCACAGAGTGATTTTTGTCACAAGGCTTGAGATGAAATCCGTCATAGAGGAGATGGGAATGGAATACGCGGAAAGCATTGAGAAAGCTATTGCCATGGCGGGAGAGGGAAAAATAACCGCCATACCCAACGGTATATCGGTAGTGGTAAAATAAACTATTAAAACGCCCGGATAGGGCGTTTTTTGCATATAAAGCAGTCTTAAAACGGAACTGTAAGATATTTAATCATGTCATCGGTAAGATTTGCTTCCACGGCGCCGAGGGAATCCTCAAGCTGCTTAACGGTGCGGCAGCCGATAATAGGGAAGGAAGGAAATCCGTAAGGAGAGGACATGACCCAGGCGAGCTGAAGCTGCACAACGCTAAAGCCAGTCTCTTTGGAGAGCCTATCAAGTCTGCGGGCTACCTCAAAGTTGTGTTCCGTGGCAAAATCACGCTTATGTCGATTGTCCCATGCCTCCGTATTGCCGTCTCGAAGGTACTTGACAAATATGCCGCCGGCGGAGGGGGAGTAGGCTCCCACGGGAACCATTGACTCGCGGTGATAGGCTATATAATCGTTGTCAAGCCATTTGCCTACATCGCTGTTGTCTGTTGTTAGGTTGGCGACACTCATCTCGATCTCGTTTATGACGAACCTGTCATAGCCTTGACTGTCGCAGTACTCCGCCGCTTCAAGCATGCGGGGAATTGACCAGTTGGAGGAGCCATAGCAGCGGATTTTGCCATCCCGCTTCATCTTTACCATAGCCTCAACGATGTCGCTTACAGGCACTTAAAGGTCATCTATATGGAGTAGATAGAAATCCACATAGTCGAAACCGGTACGCATAAGTGTCTCGTTAATATCCTCAAGAAGCTCATCGTAGCTACAGGCGAAATATCGGGGAGAGGAGCAATCCTCGCCACACTTGGAGGTTATTATCATTTCGTCTCTCGGAATGTTCCTTGAGTGCATCCATCTGCCTATAAAAGCCTCGGATTTACCCTGGCCGTACTCGTGAGCCGTATTGAGGAACCGTCCTCCCCGATCATAGTATATATCGAGGAGTCTTGAGGATGTCTCATCGTCCTCTCGCCAGCCGAGATGAGCGCAGCCTAAGCAGATTTCCGAGATGGGAAAAGGTATGCTCTCTAGTTTGATTTTTCGCATTATCTGAGTATCTCCTCTATTGCCTTGCCTTGAGCGTCACGAAGCTCTACTCCGAGAATCTTCGCGTAGGTGGGAGCCTGATGAACGATGGCGCTCTTCTCAAGCACCACGCCCTTGGCGATATGGGGACCTTTTGCTATAAGGAAGGGCTGGGGACCTTTATCGGGATGATATCCGTGAGTGGCGTTACCAAAGCGATAGTCGTTGCTGGAATATGTCCGTACCAAGGGACGAACGGGTGACTCGCCAAATGAGGTGTAGCCGTCTGTTTCGATGACAAAAGAGAAGGGGCCGTCAAGATGCTCCTTCTCAATGGCTTCCTGACGGGTCATGAAGCTTGAAAATCCGTAAACGCCCTCGTCACGAAGCTCGCAGAGAAGGGCATAGACTTTGTCGTAAAGCCTCTTATCTTCGGGGTCGGAGAGATAAATATGGGCTGACATGCCTGTGGAGGCGCAGTAAGCTTTCCAGGAGAGAATCTTACCGTCAGACCCGACCTCCATAAGACCCCTGTCGGCTAAGAGACAGTTTATGTTTATCGCGCGCTTGATTTCAAGCTGCCCGTGGTCGCTTACAAGGAAAATATCCGTATCTTCAAGCACTCCCGCGTCCTCAAGAGCCTGACCGAGCATTGAGATGAACTCGTCTGTCTCCCGGATACCCTTATCCACATGCTCGCCGAAGAGTCCCTTGGCATGACGATAACCATCGATGTTGCCCGGATGGAGGAGCATGACCTCCGGCTTTTTCTCACGAATCATGCGGCAGGCAAGCTCGATTTCAAGGTATTCAATGCCGGGATGGGTGCGCTCAACAGCCTTGATACGATCTTCGATTTCTTTGATTAATGAGATGGAGTATTCATCGCTTCCTGCCCGGCGGAATGCATCTATAACGCTCTCAGTTTTGCTCTGTGTCCAGTACTCAGGAATGAGGTAGTCGATATCCGGATGGCAGGCGGTAACAGGCCAGAACACCGTGGAAGTGGAATAGCCTGCCCGCTTGGCGGCGGAAAATATGTCATCGCACTTGTTCGCCTCATGGAACCAGTTCCAGGGCGCTGGAGAGACGTTTGGAGCAAGGGGGAAGTTGCTAATCACTCCGTGTTTCTCCGGAAATGCGCCTGTAGCCATTGTTACGTGGGCAGGGTATGTGACAGTGGGATAGATCGACCTGACGGACTTTATTTCGCTTCCGCCGGCGAGGTACTTCTTATAACCCGGCAGAGTACGCAGAAGTTCCGTATCCTGAAAAACCATTGCGTCCGCGGACATGACAAGTATTCTAGGCATGTGACTGCTTCTCCTTATATATTAATGCATTATAATGTATTTGCGTTGACGGAAATATCGAACCTTATTCCCGTCTATCATACTCTTATCGAAGCGTAAAGTCAAGATGTGAAACACAATATGGAACAATCATCTCTGGAGAGGGAAATAATATCTTCAATTTTATATACAATTTATAGTTTTTAATTTTCTTGCAATCTGCACCCGGTCGTGCTATACTGATGCCCGAGGGGAGGCATATTAATGAAAAATATCTACCTTATCGGCGATTCTATTTGCAATGGAGCCGGCAACTCCACAGGCTATGGAGTTGTTGTAAAGAAAAGACTTGAAGGGATCGCAAATGTTTTGGCGCCTGATGACAACTGCAGATTTGCTCAGTATACTCTTCGTTATCTATTCGATTGGGCTCAGACAGTTGACTGCGACTCCATCGATATAGTGCATTGGAACAACGGACTTTGGGACGTGCTCAGACTGAACGGTGACGAGCCCCTGTCTCCTCCTGAAATATATGTATATATGCTCAAACGAGTGCACAATGTCCTGATACGTACCTTCAAAAACGCGAAGATTATCTTCGCCACCTCCACCGCTGTCATAGAGGAGATGGCAAGCCCTGATTTCTTTCGCTACAACAGGGAAATCAAGCAGTATAACCGCGACGCGGCGCGCCTTATGGATGAGCTGAGAGTAGAGGTGAACGACCTGTATGAGGTGTCCCGCCCTCTGGGGCGTGAATATCACGCAGACTGGGTACATTATAACGACTTAGGAAGCGATATTCTTGCGGACGCAGTTATAAAGAAGCTTAAACCGTATCTATGAAAAGAGCGCTTACAATAATTATCCGGTGCGTATGGGGATTTCCCCAGACGCTGCTGGGAGCGGTAATATTTCTGTTGAACGTTGGAAGAGAATGGCGATTCGAGCGTGACACGATCATTTCACTCTGGAAGCTTCCGGGCTGTGTGTCTCTGGGGCTGTTCATCTTTTTGTGTCCGAAGCACTTTGACGGTGAAGATAGCTTTTCCAATTGTATACTGCATCATGAGCTGGGTCACTGCGTCCAGTCTCTTATTCTGGGACCGTTATATTTAATAATAATAGGTCTACCCTCCGCTTTATGGGCAGCTTTCCCGAAACTACGGGGAAACAAGCCATACGAATATCTGTACACGGAAAAATGGGCGGATAAATTGGGAGAAAGACTATGGATAAAAAAGTAATACTTATATCAATCGATGGCATGCGGCCGGATGGGGCGCTTTCCTGCGGCAATCCGTTTGTAAATGAAATGATGAAGCGGGGGAGCTTTACCCTCGACGCCCGCACGGTATATCCTTCGGTAACGCTTCCCTGCCATATGTCCATGTTCTACAGCGTGCCGCCTGAGCGCCACGGTATCACAACAAACCTGTACATGCCTCCGGTGAGACCTTTTAACGGTCTCTTTGAGCAGATCACGCTTTTCGGCGGCAAGTGCGCCATGTACTACGGCTGGGAGCCCCTGAGAGACGTGTCAAGACCTAAGTCGCTTCTCACTTCAGCCTACATAAGCGCCAGAGGCGCGGATGATACGGACACATATCTTTGTGGCTGCGCTCTCGAATGCATTAATAATCATTCACCGGACTTCGTGTTCCTCTATATGGTTGAAACCGATGAAAAAGGCGGTCACGACCACGGCTGGATGTCTCAGGAGTATCTTGACGTTATGAGCAACGCCGTTAACTGCGCTAAACGTGTATACGAGACGGTAGGGGACAAATATACGGTAATCGTCACCTCCGACCATGGCGGCCATGACCGCAGCCATGGAACCACGATGGACGAGGACATGACGATTCCCATGTTCTTCCTCGGCAAGGACTTCATTCAGGGCAGGGAACTGAAGGACGTGAGTGTTCTTGATCTTGCTCCCACAATCGCTGAAATAATCGGCGTGACAAAAGCGGAGGAATGGGAAGGAAAAAGCTTGATAGACAGGGAATAACAGAAAATAGAGAAAGAATCTGTGTGAGAAAGAAAAATGCTCCCGAGCTTCTCTGTTTTTATGCTTGACAATTAAAATTATGTGTAATACAATAAACAAAAAGAATGAAATAAGGAGATGTAATCATGGATAAAGTCAGATATGGTGTTATCGGTGTCGGAATGGGCAAGGCTCATATGTTCGGTATAAGAGAGAACACGAATGCGGAGCTTGTAGCCATGTGTGACACAAACGAGGAGCGTATGGCGGATTGCCTGAAAAGCTTCCCCGGAGTGGCGACATACACAGACTACAGAGAGCTTTTGAAGCGCGACGATCTTGACGCGGTCGTAGTAGCAACACCGGACCAGCTCCATCGTGAGATGACATTAGCTGCCTTAGACGCAGGAAAGCATGTTCTTTGTGAAAAGCCCATGGCGCTTACTCTTGACGACTGCCAGGCAATGATCGATGCCTCCCGCAAAACTGACAAGAAGCTGATGATAGGCCAGATAGGCCGCTTTACCCCCGGATTCAAGAGAGCCAAAGAGCTTATCGACAACGGAGAAATCGGCGACCTTTTCTTCGTGGAAAGCGAATACGCCCACGATTACTCCAAAATCCCAGGCAAGTTCTCCAACTGGCGCCTTGACCCTCTCCGCCACGGCTTCCTTGGCGGCGGCTGTCACGCCGTGGACCTTGTCCGCTGGATTGCCGGAAACCCCTATGAGATAGCGGCATTCGCCAATAAGAAGATGCTCACCACCTGGCCTACGGACGACTGCACGATCGCTATTATGAAATTCCCCAACGATGTAATTGGCAAGGTGTTCGTGTCCATCGGCTGCAAGAGAAACTACACCATGAGAAGCGTGTTCTACGGTTCAAAGGGTACAATAATCGTTGACAACACAAACCCCACAATGCAGGTTTTCAAGACTGAGTCAGACTGCGGCTTCACCGTCCCCATGCTCTACCCGATCGCCTTGAATAACCACAACACGAAAGGCGAAATCGCAGCTTTCACGGACGTTATCCTCAACGGCACTCCTCTGGAGATGGACGCTGTCCAGGGCGCCTGCACCGTAAAAGCCGCTCTCGCCGCCGTGGAGTCCTCAAAAACGGGACAGGTCGTAAAGGTGGATTATAATTTCTAACCTCCCCTCGCGGTGGTTACTAACGGAATTATATATACAGTAAGCAGCTTAATATTAAACATAATAAACAGCATGGCACCTCACGAAACATCGCGAGATGCGATGCTGTTTTATATATGTGTGTTGACACATTATATTACTGAATAATTTCCGATATATACGGATTATCTAATATATAATTTTCAAAATAATTTAAAAACTATTGACAGAATGCATTATTGTATGTAAAATGTATATTGTAATAGAAAATTATATGCATATTTTTGTTTCATTCCTTATGAAAGGCAGCTGATTCGAATATGGGAAAGAAAAATGAAATGGCGGTTTCAGTGGGGAACAGTCAAATGAGTTTTTGGCGCAGGCTTTACGAGCAGAGATATATGATGCTACTTGTGCTGCCGGGTGTAGTGTTGCTCATTGTGTTCTATTATTTTCCACTCTATGGTATCCTCCTTGCTTTCAAGGACTATAATCCGGGACTCGGTATCTCAGGAAGCCCATGGGCGGGACTTAAGTATTTCAGAGAGATACTGACAGACGTTCAGTTCTTCAAATCTTTGAGAAATACTTTCATATTCAGT
Source organism: Clostridiales bacterium (assembly GCA_012514045.1). Taxonomy (GTDB): domain Bacteria; phylum Bacillota; class Clostridia; order Oscillospirales; family QAMX01; genus JAAZBA01. The sequence goes on from JAAZBA010000390.1 coordinate 6,824, forward strand.
TTTCTCAATCTCGCTGTGGGATTCCCTGTACCTATCATTTTTGCTCTTATGATAAACGAGCTGTTCCAAGCAAAGCTCTTTAAGCGTGTTGTACAGACAATATCCTATCTGCCTCACTTCCTATCCTGGGCTTTTGTTGCGAGCTTTTTAAATACATTCCTGTCCGACAGAGGCACCCTCAATCCGCTGCTTATAAACTTTGGTATCATCGATGAGCCATATGGCTTCCTCGGAAATATCACCTCGTTTGTTTTTGTTATTGTCATATCCACAATATGGAAATCCTTCGGTTATTCCTCTATCATCTACCTTGCGGCTATGACTTCCATACCTCAGGAGATGTACGAAGCTGCACTTATAGACGGCGCTACAAGGATGCAGAAGATACGGTATATAACTCTCCCGTCAATAAGGTCCACGGTTGTAGTGCTCCTTATTCTACAGATAAGCGGCATGATACACTCCAACTTTGAGCAATTCTATCTGCTGCAAAACCCCCTTGTATCAGAAATAGGCAAGGTGCTTGACGTATATACATACGAAGTCGGTATGCAGAAGGCTAGATTCTCTTACGCAACTGCGGTAGGTCTGTTTAAATCAGTAGTCTCATTTGCGCTTCTTGTTATTGCAAACACCGTCTCCCGGAGGATAACCGGAGAGGGTATATATTGATGGGGGAGGGACAATAATGGCTCGGAAAATAAAAAAGCTCAATCGTTATACCCCATTTGACGTGTTTAACATCGCTCTTCTGGCGATAATCGCATTTATGGCTTTCTATCCCTTCTGGAACGTGCTTATGATATCTTTAAACGATCCGACAGATACCCTTCAGGGCGGTATAACACTGTGGTTCCGCAAATTTACTTTGGCAAACTACAACCATATCTTCAACCAAAGCGCGTTTGTAAGGGCATTCTTCATGTCTGTGGCGAGGACTTTAATTGGTGCGTCCACCAGCGTGATTTTCACTGCCGCTTTCTCCTATGGTCTGTCAAAGAAGTGGCTGATCGGACAAAAGTTATTCATGACGCTGCTTGTAATTACGATGTATGTGTCCGGAGGTCTTATTCCTACATTCCTCAATATAAAGAATCTGGGACTTTATCAGAATTTCCTCGTATATATCCTTCCCGCGCTTTTAAATTCCTACAACGTTATCATCATGGTAACTTACTTCCGCGGACTGCCTGCTGAGCTGGAGGAATCGGTGCGTATTGACGGAGGAAACGACCTTGTCATCTTCTTCCGAATAGTTCTCCCCGTATCCATGCCGGTTGTAGCGACAATTGCCCTCTTTAATGCGGTAGGTCAATGGAACTCCTGGTTTGACACCATGTTATACGGCGGCAGAAAGCTGATGACAATGCAGATGTTCCTGGTTGAGCTTATTCAGGACGCCGACCAGGTGAGAAAGCTTATGTCCAGCGGCTCAAGCATCGCGGCTTCTCTGGCGAAGCTGGGATATAAGCCCAACGTTGAATCCATTAAGGCTACAGCCATGATGATTACCGCTATTCCCATTATTATGGTCTATCCCTTCTTGCAGAAATATTTTGTAAAAGGTATTATGGTAGGCTCTCTCAAAGGCTAATCAATCCTTTAGTTAGGTTGATTATAAAAAAACAAATAACAGAAAGGAAGAACCACATGAAAAAAGCACTGGCAATTCTCCTCGCGGTACTAATGCTTCTTGCCATGTTCGCAGGTTGCTCGTCCGACAAAAAGGCAGAAACAAAGACTGAGACCAAGACAGAAGAGAAGAAAGAAGAAAAAAAAGAAGAAACCGTTGAATACGATTGGGAGTATCAGATGGATACGTCCCCCTTCGAGTTTGATGTCTGGTGGCCGAGCGTATGGAGCTGGGCAAAAGCCGGACTCGACAGCGGTTGGGACGATTCCCCCGTATACCAGTACATAACCGAGAAGACAGGCGGCAAGATGAATGTTGAAATCCCTCTGGGCGATGAGGGTGAGCTTGCGGGTACCATGATAGCAGCCGGCACATATCCCGATGTCTGCGTATTCGGTTCCTTCACCAGCCCCTACATTGTACAGATGAAGGACGCTAACCTTATCTACTCCTGGACAGAGCTCATAAATGAGCATGCTCCCAAGATGCAGACGCTCATCCCCGATTCCATGATGGCCAGCCATGCAGACGAGAACGGCGAGCTTTGGTACTACCCGGGCTTCGCTTACCATGAGACATGGGCTGAAGAGGCTGAGGCAATGGGAGCTCATCCCGCCGGCGGCGCTCACGGTACCAATGTTATCTTCTGCCGTAAGGACACCCTTGAGGCATTTGGTAAAGATGACATTTCCGACATCGACACCTTTACAGAGTACCTCTACTTCTGTAGGGACAATTACCCAGATGTAGACCCCGTAAGACTGTTTGCATCCAATCCGAGAAATGGTGGAGAGGCTATCTTCACACACCTCAAAGCCACCTTCGGCTGCCACCTGTCTGATACATATCCCCAGGCTGACGGCTCCATCAAGTACTACATGTATGACCCCGCTTACATCGATTACCTCTCCTGGCTCAACAAGCTTTATAAAGACGGCGTTATCTCTTCCAACCAGCTTACAGATGACCAGACAGCTCTTGATACAAAGACATATAGTGCTGGTTATGGAGCTATCAACTCCGCTACATACACCGCCTACAACACCCTTGAAACAACTCTCAAGGAGAGTTTCGGTGCCGATACAGATAAGCTTTACGTAGCGGTAGGTCCGATCAACGGCAATAATGGTATCAAGTGGCAGACATATAAGCTCCGTTCCACAGGTGGTCAGTCCTCTGTTATAACAAAGAACTGTGATATCCCCGAGCGTGTAATAAGGTTCTTTGAGTTCATTTTCACGGATGAAGGTCAGATGACAATCCAAGGCGGTATAGAGGGTGAGCACTGGACAAGAAACGCTGACGGCACAATCTCCCATGACGAAGCAAAGGCTTCCCTTGCCAACTCCGACCTGGAAGGCTTTGTCACCAAGTACAAGCTCTGCGGCAACTGGAGCCCGTGGTGCAACACATCATACTGGGAAGGCCTTCTCGGCGCCTGCCTGACACCTCCCGGACGTGACTTGGACGAGAGCGAAAAAAGACTTCAGCCCTACACAATCGACCTGTGGGCTGACGGATTCTGCGAGATCACAGCCTGCATCGAAGGCGGCTCCGATCTTGACGTTATTAGGACAAAGGTCAACGAAGCCTGTATGAATGCTGCCATGAAGATGATCGCCAGCGCAAACGAAGCCGAATTCAATAAAATTCTTGCAGACTGCATCACAGAGATCGAAGGTCTCGGCGTAGCCCAGATTGAAGAAGCCTACACAGCAGAGTACAAGTCCTGCTGCGAAAGCCTGGGTATCACACCCGGCGCAAGCGTAAAGTAATAATAAACGGTGAATTAGAGAGCCGCGCCGCACGCGCGGCTCTCTGCTTAAGTACCGCAATAATAATTTTGACACAAAGGGAGATTACACATGAAAAGAGTATCAATCCTGTGGCACAAAGGCGGCATGTCCGGCAAATTGGAGCTTACAAACGCAGGGAAGCTCAATATAAGTGAGTTTGCTCTTAGAGAAAACGAACACCGGCTGGACATCGAAATCGATGGCGCAAAGCTTACAAATGGAGCGTTTGCGACGGTGCTTACTGTCAGAGCGAGGGAGAATCCTTTCAGTTTCTTTGTTCGTGACGTGAGAAGCGACTACCCCATATATATTCGTGAATACGAAGTGGCGGTTACTGATGCGGAAGACTGCCGTACATATGAGGAGATTACAAAGGACATAGCCTCGAAATGTCTGCGCAGCAAGATAGACATGTTTGAGCAAGAGCCGGAAGAATCCTTTGAGACTGCCGCGGCTAAGTCCAGAAGCATGAGGGCGCCCACATGGTTAGGTATCAGCCGCGATATTCGTATGTTTGAGGTAGCAGCTCATCAGGTGGCAAATGATTCCGCTCTTTGGGATACGGTAACCCCCATGAATCACCACAGCAGAGTGAGATACGAGGAGATGGGAGATATACCCATTGAGTTCAACTATTTCGCCGGACGCGGTATCGGCTGCCGCTACGATCTGAAAAGAAGACTCGAAAAGGGCGTTCTTCCCATACTAAACGTGGTAAGTCTTGACGATGACATGCGTTACGAACACCAGATGTTCGTAACAAACGAAATCCGTCCCCTGAAAATTGAGAATGTCGAAGGTACCCATTATCTTATATCCGACAAATATGCCGTAGCTCCTACTAAGCGTACTCCGGAACAACAGGCGGAAACCGACAGAATCCATGACAGTGAGATGTACAGAGATGAGGAAACGGTGCTCTATCTAAAAGTCACCGCCATAAATACCGCAAAAGTACCCCGATACTGTTTTATGAGACTTCCTCAGATAAATGTACATGCCATGACAGAGCTGACTCGCAATCCCATGACCTTTGAAGAAGGCCTTAACGCTTTCTCCTCAACCGGCAATGTGGTAATGACCTCCACTCTTAACAGCGAGCCTTTCGGGGAGATTGATTCTTCCATACTGCTTACGCCTGGGGAAAAAGCGACCTTTGTATTCAAGATTCCTCACCGTCCTATCCCAAAAGAGAGAGCGGAAGCGCTTATAAAAACCGATTATGATGCAAAACTTAAGGAATGTATCGCTTTCTGGGAAAAGAAGCTTGAGAGCATGGCAAAGATAAGTCTTCCCGAGAAGCGCATCGAAGAGATGATGAAGGCGGGCTACCTCCATCTTGATCTTGTCTGCTTCGGAAAGGAGCCGGATGATGCCGTAGCGCCTGTGGTGGGAGTATATACACCTATAGGCACCGAAAGCACCCCCATAATACAGTACTTTGAGGCTGTGGGCAACAATAAGCTTGCGCAGCGCTCTATAATGTACTTCATGAAGAAGCAGAGAGATGACGGCTTCATGCAGAATTTTCAGACCTATATGTCTGAAACGGGACCTGCGCTATGGAACGCCGGGGAACACTACAAAATCACCCGAGACAAGGAATGGCTGGAAAGC
>JAAZBA010000221.1 GCA_012514045.1 Clostridiales bacterium
CACTGCTTTGCTGGAGATAGAAAATGCGGGCAGGGATATGCTTGTGTCTGTTTCCAATTTTTACGTAGATGCTTCGGGCTACAGTTACTTGCTTTTGGACAGAGGGACGAAGCTACAGGTTTTTGATGCTAAGGGAAAGCTGTGCATGGAGCGTGTTCTTTTAGAGGATAATGCCGTATCCTGCAATGCCTTTCATATGCCTGACGGAAGCTTGGTCTTTTATGTACCCGATCAGGATGAGCAGAGAATTGCAATGCTTTGGTTTGAAATGCCGGGTGGGAAGCAAAAGCAACTGGCTGAATTGGATTATCGTGATAATGCACAGGTAATGACAATCACGGAAGCGGGGGATTTGTATTTGCTTCAAACCTCTGCGCTGTTAAAGTGGAATGTTGTGTCAGGAGAGAAGAAGGTTTTGTTTAACTGTATCCAGAGCGATTTAGAGTTTCAGGCGATAAATAGCATGGAAGTAACGCCGGAGGGAAAGGTGCTTTTGTATCAAAGTACGGAGAATAGTATGGCGGTGCTTGTCCTTGGTGATGAAGAAATTAAGACGGATGAAGGAATCGTGCTTGCAGGTATGGCCTATACGGACAATTATGTGAAAGCACAGACGGCAGCCTTTTCCAGAAAATATCCGGATACATCTATTGTGTATGAAACCGGTTCGTCAGATGCGGAGGCTTATCGCAATCAGGTGATGGCGCAGCTTGTTGCCGGAAAAGGACCGGATCTTTTGTGGGTGGACGGAGCAGATATGCAGATTCTCAAGGAGAAGGGGGCTTTGATGGATTTGCGCACGCTTATTCCGGAGGAAACCGTGCAACAGATTTTTCCGGGAATCATAGAGGCGGGAACAATCGACGGTACTCTGACCGGATTGTTTTTTGATGCCTATGCCTGCACTATGCTGGTAAATAACGAGGTGTGGCCGAAAGAAAGTATCAGCAGTCTGGAAATTTTAGAACTTGCAAAACAGAGGGATTCATTACAGGGACTGATATGCAGTGATATGACCTTTTCGAAGAATGTGATATTTTCCATTGCGGCTCTCAGCAATCCGGCAAAATCCCCTTTTATTGACTGGGAAGCGGGGGAGAGTCGGTTTGAGCGTCCGGAATTTGTGGAGCTTTTGGAACTGATAAATAAATATGGGGATAATCCGAATGGGAATATGAAGAATAGGGTAAAAGAGGGAGAGTTTTTGGCCTACCGGGTTACCATAGAAGCCCGTAATCTTCCGGAGTATTCAGAGCTTATGGCAGAGTATGGGGACAACTGTCATCTCATGGGCTTCCCGGATGATGATGCACATCAGGGCTTTTGGCCCCATTCCCGGTTCCTTGTAGTAAATGCAAAGACAGAGAACGGGGAGGCTATTGCCAAACTTTTTGAGTATCTGCTTAGCAGGGAAGCCCAGCAGAAGGTGACGATGGGAAGTGTACGCAGGGATGTAATAGAACAAAGTGTGGTTCTTGGAGTGAGTGACGGAAAGTATAAATTCAGAAGTGGTGATAATTCTTATTATGCTCTTGAAACAAAGGAGGATGGAAGTACTTATCTGGAGGAGTATTTGGAATTTTTGGATAATTGTGCACCGATGCCTCGCGGGTATGAAGAAATTGAGGAGATTGTAACATCGGTAGTGGAGGAATATTTTAACGGTCAGCATACTGCTGAGAAGGCGGCAGACCTGATAGACAACCGCGTGCAGCTGTATCTGGACGAACAAAAATGATGCAAAAAGGTCAATTATTACATAAAACCATACCAATTATTACAATTTGCCCACAAAAGCAGCAAAGCATGATATAATATTTACGGGGTAATGTTGTTTGTTATGGGAGGTATTACAATGCGGAAGCAGTTGAAGTTGATGATTACGGTAGTCATCTGTTACTTAGCATGTTTTATGAGTGGTCTGGTGGTGCGTGCGGCAAACGAGCCTGCGTTACCTGCAGCGGAGATGAAAGAGCGGTGGTACGACATACGCTATTATCCATTATATGATGGTTGCGAGGAATGGAAGGACAAGAATTATAATTACAG
>JAAZBA010000107.1 GCA_012514045.1 Clostridiales bacterium
CACTTGGCATCATCTCCTTTGAGGTATCTTTCGAATATGGGATTATTGAGTATTGTAATAATATCTCTATCGCTTATCTCGGCGCTTAAAAGTTTGCCGGTACCAGAGGAAAAGGAGCCATCAGTGCCATAGAGGATACGTTCGGCGCCCATAATATGAACTGTGTCTTCAATCATTCCAGTGTCATAAACGCTTCCGCTTACGTCGGTGAATATGTTTGGGCAATCCTGCATTCCTTTAAGTTGATAATTCCAGTCGCCACCGCCCCCAATATGAGCCATGATAATCTTTGCGTCTGGATATTTCTTTGAAACGTTACGGAAATGACGCCCTGTAGAAATGTTGGGCTGGGGATTCGGAACCTCGTTTTCCTTGCCGGCATGCATTAAAATAGGTATGTCGAGATCAATACATTTTTCGATAATCACATTTTGCATATCATGGTCGATGGTATATTGATGATAGAGTTTCACGCCTACAAAAGCATAATCCCTTACGCAGCGCTCAATCTCTGCGACAGCATACTCATCATGAACAGGATCCACAAAAGCCAAACCGTAAAGCATATCGGGATAGAGCTTAATTGCCTCAAAAACTGTGTCATTTGCTTTCCTCACAGCTTTTGGAGAAACGTGACCCGAGGTGAGTGGTAGGGAAACAACAAGTTTATCCATACCTATTAAGCGTGCGTCTTTTATAAGCAAATCGAGCACTGTGCGATTTAGGCCGCCATTTGAATCAAACCATACATGCTCATGCCAGTTGACAACGGTGGATTTTCTGAAGAGTTCAAGACGCTTACTGAAGTCCAAACTGTATCACCCGCTTTCTTTATTTAATATGTTATATTATAAGCTTTTGAAAGTAAATAATCAAGTAAAAAAGAAACATCAAAGCAAACTTTATCTTAATGCTGTATCATTCTTATCAACCATTGAAATACATATTGTTTTATGCTATAATAATACCTAAATGATGATAGATTGGAGGGAAACGATTGTTCAAAGTTGTATCCGAATATGAGCCTGCAGGAGATCAACCAAAAGCGATAGAACTTCTCAGTCAGGGCATTGAAAACGGCCTTGATGAACAAACTCTGTTGGGAGTTACCGGCTCTGGAAAAACATATACAATAGCAAAGGTTATTGAAAAGGTACAGCGACCGACTTTGGTACTGGCACATAACAAGACGCTGGCTGCTCAGTTGTGCAGCGAATTCAGAGAGTTTTTTCCGGACAACGCAGTTGAATACTTCGTTTCCTATTATGATTACTATCAGCCTGAAGCATATGTACCCATAACTGATACATACATAGAGAAGGATTCCAGTATAAACGACGAGATTGACAGACTTCGTCACAGCGCTACCTCCGCTCTCTTTGAGAGAAGAGATGTAATTATTGTAGCCAGCGTCTCCTGTATATATTCTTTGGGCGACCCCATCGACTACAAAAACCTTGTTATATCCTTGCGTCCCGGTATGGAATATCCGAGAGACGAGCTTTTAAAAAAACTTGTATCTATTCAATATGAGCGAAACGACCTTGCTTTTGCAAGAAATACTTTCCGAGTTCGAGGCGATACTATTGAGATATATCCTTCATATTCCCAAGGTGATGCAATAAGAGTCGAATTCTTCGGTGATGAGATAGACCGGATAAGTGAAATTCGTGTTGTCACTGGCGAAGTACTCAGAAGGGTTAACCACAAAGCTATATATCCTGCGTCCCATTACATCTCTACTCCGGACAAACTTAGTAAAGCTATTGATGAAATAAAAGAAGA
>JAAZBA010000131.1 GCA_012514045.1 Clostridiales bacterium
GACGGCAAAAAATCTAGGTTTTCGGGTGTTGCAGTTCAACGCTGTAGTTGCCGATAACGTTCCGGCTCTGAAGCTCTATGAGAAGCTCGGCTTTACCCGCCTCGGTGTTATCCCCGGGGGATTTCGGGCAAAAAACGGGGAGTATAAGGATATTATCCCCCACTTCATTTCTCTCTGATTCAATAATAACAAAATTTAATGACCGATATTTCAGTCGTTCCTGAAATATCGGTCATTTATTTGTCTTTGGGAGATTGACAATCGAGATATTTAGATATATAATATTCGCATATAAAATGATTAAGGAAGTGACGCAATGGTAACGCCGGAACAGCGCCAGGCAAGGAAGTCTGAGATCATGAAGACCGTGTTTGAATGCTACTGCACATACGGCCTCGGAAACATAGGTATAAAGGGTATCGCAAAGGCATGCGACATTGCCTCAGGTTCTCTCTATACATATTTCGAAAATGTGGACGATATGATTCTCGAGTCCACAGCGTTTTACATGGATAATGTAATGAACGACTTTGCCGGTCGCTTAGTTACAATCTCCGACAACATTGAGCGTTTCCTGAGGGAGACTCCCGGATGGTCAAAGGAAAACTACGGTGAGGCTTACAGATTCATGTATCAGGTATATTCCCATCCTAAGTACTACAAGGCAGGACAAAAGTTTTTTGCCGTTCAGGAAGAACAATATTGTCTTTGGGCAGATCAGCTCGCTCCCAAAATGGGGATAGACTATGTTGATCTTCTTGCTTTAATCCATCTTATCACCCATACCATCGTCCATTACTCCGTTTTTGAAAGAGAGGAATATCTGAAAACACAGACAGCTATAATCCTGAAGATGTACAACTCAGCTAAGAAAAAGAAGTAATAGTTATATAGCGTTTCCGTATGCCGCGGCTTTCGGTTTTCTCCGAAGCCGCGCATTTCTTTTTTCATTCTTTTTCTGAGTGAAAAGATGAAAAAGACTTGACAAATAACCTTTGAGAGTATATTATTGTCTCGAAGTAACCAAACGGTTACTTACAATATACAGGGAGGAATATATCCATGTGGAACGAAGATAAGCTTAACGAACTGCTGACCGTGCCATCGGACGCGCTGTGTGAGGACATGGCGAAAATCAACGGCGACATCATCGTGCTTGGAGCCACCGGCAAGATGGGTCCAAGCCTTTGCCTGCTGGCAAGAAACGCCATTGAAAAGGCGGGACTTTCAAAGAAGGTCATCGCCGTATCCCGCTTTTCCGACCCTATTGCCGCCAAGCTTCTCAGAGATGAGGGCATCGACACCATCAGCTGCGACATGCTGGAGCTGTCACAGTTGCGACTCCTGCCTGACGTTCCCAACGTGATCTTTATGGCCGGACGCAAATTCGGTACTTCGGGAAACGAGTATCTCACCTGGGCTATGAATGCCACCCTTCCCGCTTATGTGGCTGAGAAATATAAGAACAGCCGCATTGTGGCTTTCTCCTCCGGCAATGTATACCCGATCGTACCGCTCAGCACCGGCGGCTGCACAGAGGAATCCCCCACAGGAGCCATAGGCGAATATACCCAGAGCGTACTAGCCCGTGAACGTGTCTTTGAGTACGCCAGCGCAAAGTACGGCACAAAGGTCCTGCTATTCAGGCTAAACTTCGCTGTTGACCTCCGCTACGGTGTGCTCTATGACATGGCTAACAAGATTCTCACCGGTGAGCCCATATCTCTTAGAACTCCTTGTCTCAACTGCATCTGGCAGGGAAGCGCCAACGAGATGGCTATCCGCAGCCTTCTCCATGCCGGCGCTCCGGCTGTAAAGCTCAACGTCACCGGTTCGGAGACTATCTCCATAAAAACCGCCGCCACAAGACTGGGACGTTATCTGGGACGTGAGCCCATATTCGAAGGAGAGCCCGGAAACGACGCCTACCTCAACGACGCTTCACTTGCCATGGAGCTTTTTGGCTACCCCTCCGTGCCGATACACAAACTTATCCGCTGGCAGGCTGAGTATATCCTTGACGGCGGCCGTACGCTTGACAAACCTACTCATTTTGAAGAGAGAAAGGGGAGCTACTAAAAATGACAAGACATGAAACCGCTCTTTCCATACTTCACAACGGCACCGTTATACCGGCTACGCCGCTTGCTCTTACGGAAAACCGTGAGTTTGATGAATCCCGCCAGCGTCTCCTTACCCGCTACTACCTTGAGGCGGGAGCGGGAGGCATCGCTACCGCCGTACACAGTACCCAGTTTGAAATCCGTGACCCGAAGTTCAACATGTTTGAAAAGGTCATCGCCTCGGTAAGCGATGAGATTTCCCGATACGAAAAGGAGACGGGAAAGACAGTTGTCAAGGTCTGCGGAGTATGCGGCAAGGCGGAGCAGGCTGTAAGAGAGGCCAACATCGCAAAATCCCTGGGCTATGACGCTGTGCTTCTCAGCCCCGGCGGACTGAAGGATCTGACAGAGGACGAGCTTCTTGAGCGCACAAAGGCTGTAGCCGCAGTTATGCCTGTCATCGGTTTCTATCTGCAGGTGGCGGTTGGCGGAAGAGTGTTCACCTACGACTATTGGCGCCGCTTCTGCGAAATTGAGAACACCGTAGCTATAAAATGCGCCTCCTTCAATCGCTATACCACCATTGATGTGGTGCGCGCCGTCGCTACCTCCCCGAGGCGCGACGAAATCACCCTCTATACAGGTAACGATGACAATATCATCGCCGATCTGCTCACTCCCTATTCTTTCACAGTTGATGGCAAGACATATACGAAGCGCTTCACAGGCGGTCTTTTAGGTCACTGGACCGTATGGACAAAGAAGATCGTGGAGCTGTTCCCGTTGCTTCAAAACTGTGACGCCACTCCCGAGCTTATGAAAATAGCTGCTGAGATGACAGACATGAACGCCGCTGTATTTGACACCGCCAACAACTTCGCCGGCTGCATCGCCGGCATGCACGAGGTGTTGCGCCGTCAGGGACTACTTCGCGGCATATGGTGTCTCAATCCCGCCGAGTGTCTCTCCGAAGGACAGGAGGCTGAGCTTGACCGAGTGCAAAGAATGTATCCTCACCTTACAGACGACGACTTTGTGCGCGAGTTTCTTGCCCGTCATGAAAAAATCTGACATAACAAAGCAGCGTATACTGGAAGCCGCAGAGCGTGAGTTTTCCGAAAAAGGTTTCTACGGCGGCAGAGTCGACTCCATAGCGGCTGAGGCTCAGATCAACAAGCGTATGCTATATAAGTATTACGGCAGCAAGGAAGCGCTGTACACCGCAGTGCTTACGGAGGTGTACCACCGCCTTGCAAAGGGAGAAAGCGCTCTTTTGAGGGAGGAAGCCTCCTGTGAAGACACTATCCGGGGCCTGATCTTCAGGTATTTTCGGATTCTCAGCGAAAATGAGAGCTTTGTGCGGCTTGTCATGTGGGAAAACCTTACGAGAGCACGGTATATCGCCGGCTCCTCGGCTTTTGAGGAAAAGGGGGAAGCGCTGACGCTTCTCAGGAGTACCCTAACAAGGGGCATTGAGGAGGGGGTATTCAGAAAAGATCTTGACATTGACGAGACAATCCTCTCCATGAACCTGTTCTGCTTTTCCTACTTCTCCAACGTACATACCATGTCTCATGTGATGACTGCCCATTTTGACGCGGGAGATCTCCGCCGCCGCGCCGATATGATCGCGGATATGATTCTCGAATACATAATAAACAAAGAGGATAAATAATGATAAGCGATATAAAAAAGATATTTTCTTGTCTTGTGCTGTCCCCGCGAAGGATAAATATCAAGCTTTTAGGCGATTCCATCACTCATGGAGTGGGCGGTAGCGGCTTTGAGCAGTCAGGAGAGCCTATAACCGCTGGCTTTCGCCGCAATCCCGACGGCTACTGCTGGGCAAAGCGCTTTAAGGAGCACATGGAAAGCTTCTATAATTGCCAGGTCACAAACAACGCCTGTACAGGCACCGCGATCGAGTTCGTGCTGGAGCATTTCGATGAGCTTGTGTCCCCCGAGGACGATATAATCATGTGCGCCATCGGCACCAACAACCGTCACCAGTATTTTATCGATGCTCCCATGCACACCCCTGAGGAGCATATGAAGGCATTTTACCGCAACATCCTCCTTCTTGCGGACCGTTTTGAAAGCACGGGGAAAAAATATATACTTATCTCCAATATCCCCGCCTCGGCTGAGAATGAGGCAGATACCGCTGAATATGCAAGGCTTTTTCACATGGGTGACGTCAGGGATTTATACGTAAAAGCCGCGTCCGTTCGCGGTTTCCCACTGTTCAGCATGTATGATGCTTTCTTCGACTACTGCGACGAAAAGGGAATCGATTACGAAACACTGCTTGCCGACGGGCTTCATCCCAACAACGAAGGCTTCGATGTGATGTTTGAGCTGACCATGAAGGCGATTGGTTTGAGACGTGTATAATCGTGTATAATAATGTATAATAATGTATAATAAGAGAATTGGCTGTCGAAATTTTTTGTTTTTCGACAGCCAGTTTTATTATGCTATTCCGTCAGGCTTTCAATATATGTGCGCAGCTTGTTCTCGGACATGGTGCCGTTGTGCTTGTTCTTTACGTTGCCGTCACTGTCTATGAACACGGTTAAAGGGATTGAATAGACGCTGTAAGCGGTTGAAGCGTTTCCGTTTATATCAAAATACAGCGGAAACGTAAGACCGTTTGAAGTTACGAATTTTTCGATCCCCGACACTGTTTCCCGGTATCCGTCCGTCAGGTTTACCATCATAAACTCCACGTCCTCGCCGTACTCCTCCGCAAGGTTATCAAAGGCGGGAAGCTCCATCCTGCATGGTCCGCACCAGCTTGCCCAAAAGTTTACGACAACCGGTTTTCCGAAAAAGTCAGATAATTTGACTTCGTTTCCTTCAAGGTCAAATACAGTGAAATCCGCAGCGGTGTTTATTTCTGTCTCCCCGACTGCTTCGATCTTTTCGGGGTTGTATTTACCGCTTAAAATACTGTAGCCGAAGTACGCTCCTATGAGCAGAACAAGTAATATCACAGTAATCAGGAGAAATCTTCTATTGTTTTTCATATTATTCTCCATTCTGCCGCTAAAGCGTCAGCACAAATAGAGATGAAAGCTGACGGATGGCGACGAAATTTAATATTATTATTGTATACTGTTTACGAGGAAAGACAAACTACAACGCA
>JAAZBA010000110.1 GCA_012514045.1 Clostridiales bacterium
TTACGAAGCAACCGAAAAAAGAATACATCGCTGAAAAACCTGTTGAAGTTTTCAAATCCCACCCAAGGGCTTCCCCAAATACCCTTTGTTGCTTTGTAATTCTTAAAGGCGATGATTACTCCGTACATCGGTTTGTAGGCAAATATTATAAGGTATACTATTACTGGAAGTACAATAAGATACTTTATCTTGTTCTTCTTAAAATCCTTAACAATTACTTCTGTAAGCGTTACGCTCCTTCTCGGAAGCACCTTTGCCTTCATTTTTGACGACGCTCCTTATGTTTTACATGTACGAATAGACAAGTTAGCAAGGACAGAGATGCCCTTGCTAACTTGCCTGTATTATATGTTATCTGGCAAAATATCTGTCAACTTGCTGTGTATAAATATCAAGCACTGTCTGGAGTCCCATACCATATATCTCATTATAATAAGCATCAAATTCTGAAAGGTCTATATCACCCATAATAAACTTAATCATATTCTCGGATGCGTATGTGGATATAGCCGTTACATATGATGAAATTGCATTGTTCTCCGGGGTAGTTGCTGTGACAGCAGGTATGTTGCGGCTGGGGCCGGCAGTGTAAAACCATGTCTGACATGCTTCCCAAGCTATAGGAGCGGTTTTGTCAACATACATAGCTACCATCATAGGTCCGATGCCGTTAGCAGAATTACCGGTGTATCTCGAGGTAATATTGCCAAAACCTTCCGGATCATTGAGAGCTTCCTTTGTGAAATGAGGTTTTCCATCAATGAACTCCATTATTTCACCCTCAGCTCCGAAGTTCCAATAAATCATCCCCTCCTCTGTATAACCGTAGTCAAGAACACGGCAAGCAAGTGGCACATTCTCACAAGCTGTTGTTATAACAGCCATAAGGCCAATATTATTGTTCTCTCGTTGGATATGCTTTATCACATCGCCTTCGTTTGCTACAGGATATGATACAGGCAGCCATTCTGCTACGGAACCGACAGCTTCAAGTTCCGGGAGATAACCTGTCAGAGTACTGCCTGATGTTCTGGTGGCACCGAGTTCGTCGTTGAGCACCTTAGTTTTTATTGCGGCGCGATCATTTGTGGCAAAATCCGGATCGAGAAGACCCTCATCATACCAAAGCTTCATTTTTTCAAGAAAATCTTTGTACTGAGGCACAGCATATCCGAATTGAACCTTGTTGTCATCGTCAAGATAATAACCAAGTGATAAATCATATGCATTGGTGAATATTTGGTTAAGCGCGCCTACACCCCACACACTCAAAGGATGTTTAACACCCATCTCCTTAAATGCATACAACGCTTCTTCCCAATCCGCCAATGTAACCGGAACGTCGAGGCCTGCCTCATCAAGAAGATCCTTACGTATCATTGGTCCTTCATACGTGCCGAGAACAAGATCTTCTCTAAAGAATGCAAAACCATAGTATACACCATCGTCTGTCTTTACAGAGAGATTTTTGTCTTCGTCGGACATGAGAAGTTTCCAATATGCAGGAGCGTAAACAGGAAGATATTCATCAAGCTCATAGATATACTCATCATTGAGTAGGTCATTGGCTTGCGCAGGCATTCCCCAGTTATATATCATATCCGGAAGATCACCAGATGCGATCATGAGGTTATATGCCTGATTTGCGTCTGCTCCCTGCGCCGGCTTCCTATAATCTATATCGATACCGAGCCTTTCCTCAAGACCTGTATGGAATGGGGACTCATCATATGATGTATATGCATTGTTTAAAGCAAAACCAGATCCGTGCCAAAGAGAAAGCGATTCTCCTTCAGCGACTGCCATAGGATAGCCTTCAAAACTACCTTCTGCATAAGGATCAACCGGAGTTTTTTCTTCTTCTTTCTTTTCTTCCTTCTTAGGCTCTTCTTTTTTTGGTTCTTCTTTCTTGGTTTCTTCCTTTTTAGTATCCTCTTTCTTGGTTTCTTCCTTCTTTTCTTCCACTGATGAGGATGACGTTTCTGTTGCTGTTTTGTCTTCTGATCTATCCTTTGAACATCCCGTGAACATTGATAAAAGCAACAGTAGTGAAAGGATAAGCGGAATTAATCTCTTCATTTTCATTTGATTAGCTCCTTTTTCATATTATTGCATTGATGTATTACACACCTCGCACAATAATATTGTATAATAGATCGTTCATAAAGTAAATGAACGAATCACAAAACCAATACACACAAATTAAAAAATTGATTGACAAAAACAAAACAAGACTTGCAATTTCTGACATTCTTGATAAAATTATGAATACTGTGAAGGATATAATAAATAGAAAGGAACCTGATGCAGATGAAAATGACGGATAAAAGAAGTTTTAGTATGTTTTCCGGTATTATTGTGTCGTTCCTTTTGATCCTCATAATTCCACTCATTTCGACTATGGTAATGTATAATCATGCATACAAGGAACTCCGGGAAGAAGTAATTCAATCAAGCATGGCGGCTATGGAGCAATTCTCCTATACATTTGATGAGAAACTTTCATCAGTCTTTAATACCATAAGAAGAGTTCAAACGGATGATGAAGTGCTGAGTCTGATAAGCGCTGATGCTATGGAAAGACAGAATGATCCATACCGTATCTATTCAGCAAGGAACAGGATGAATGTTGCAAAAACCGCAAACATCGAGGATCTTTTTGTATATTTTAAAAGCAGGAATGTGATTCTGTCGCCATATTATTCAATATTTGATCCGGAAAATTACGAAAAGACATATTATGTGGGAGCTGACAACCTTTCGAAAACACTTATGTCAATTCAGGACCATGCATCAATGCTGATTCTGCCGTTTAATAAGGATGCAAAAGTATCGACCATTGGCGTCTTTCAGACAGTTACTGTGGGTTCCTACAAGAATAAGTATGCCATCATCGGATCGGTTATGGATTATTCGACTATTGTAACAATGTTGAACTCATACTCAAA
>JAAZBA010000153.1 GCA_012514045.1 Clostridiales bacterium
ACATCCGGCTCTCAATTGCTATACTTTTTTCCAAGTATTACACTCGAAGTGTAACACATCTATTGTAATCCTACACACTAAATTTTAACCTATACTATATTTTTTGTTGAATGTTACTCTTTTTTATGGTAAAATAAAATGATTAATATTACGGAGATGCTATTTATGGATATACGGCTTGGAGATATACTGGAGCTAAAAAAAACACATCCCTGCGGCGGCAAACGCTGGCTTGTTCTTAGAGTCGGTATGGACTTCAAACTGCGGTGCCTGACTTGCGGACGGGAGGTCATGGTGCCTCGCTCCAAGATTGAAAAAAACATAAAGAAAGTTCAAAGGGATATTTCATCAGCAGAAGACATATAGACCGACTGTTTTTGATATTATTGAAAGGAACGGTGCATTATGCTTCACAGAGATGCAAATGTTTATCATCTCAAATGCTCACACGGAGACATCGGAGGTTATTGTATTCTCCCTGGTGATCCGGCAAGAGTTCCGCTTATCGCTGAGCACCTGACAAACACTTATCAAGTGTCTCAAAATCGTGAGTACAACTTATACACCGGTTTTCTTGAAGGCGTTAAGATTACGGTCTGCTCCACCGGTATAGGAGGTCCCTCTGCCTCAATCGCTCTGGAAGAGCTGAATATTCTCGGAGGACATACTTTTATCAGAGTCGGAACATGCGGCGGCATCAATACCAAGGTCATCGGTGGCGATCTTGTCATAGCCACAGCCGCGGTGAGACAAGAAGGCACCACTCTTCACTATGCCCCCATCGAATTCCCGGCTGTTTCCGATTTTGATGTAACTGTAGCTCTTGCCTGTGGTGCTTCTAACTTGGGCTACAGAGCTCATACGGGAGTTGTGCAGTCGAAGGACTCATTCTATGGTCAACATGATCCAAACCGTATGCCCGTTTTCAATGAGCTCAATGCAAAATGGGAGGCCTGGAAGCGTCTTGGTGTTCTTGCAAGCGAGATGGAGACAGCTGCTCTGTTTGTGGCATCCTCTGCACTTAAAAACGTACGCTGCGGCGCTGTCTTCAATGTTCTGTGGAATCAGGAGCGGAAGCGCGAAGGTCTTCCCAATCCTGAAAATCACGATAATACGAAAGCCATTCTCACAGCGGTGGAAGCTGTCCGTCTGCTCATAAAAGCAGATAAAAACATTTGATACTTTTTCGGAGGACTCCTGATGCATTTCCTGAAAAGAATATGTGTAACGCTTATACTTCTTTCCTTGTTTCTTACACCCGTTTATGCTTTGGAGGACGATGATTTCAAAGCAGTATGGGTAACCACGGTATACAATCTTGACTACCCCTCGAAGGGTACAACAGATTCTAAGCAGCTGAAGAGCGAAGCTTCTTCTATACTGGACAATATCGCCTCAATGGGTATGAACGCCGTTATATTGCAGGTACGTCCGGCTTCTGATTCTTTCTATAAGTCAGATATCTTCCCCTGGTCACGGTTTCTAACGGGACAGGCAGGTACAGCGCCATCAGATGGTTTTGATCCCCTTGAATATTGGATTGATGAAGCACATAAACGAGGACTCGAACTTCACGCATGGATTAACCCATATAGAATAACGAAAAGCAACGCTTCAAACGGAGTTGCTACAATCGACATGCTCCCGGACGGTCATCCGGCTAAGATTAACCCTTCTTACATTGTCTCTTACTCAGACGGAGAATTGTATTTTGATCCCGGCATTCCTGAGGTTCGCAATCTCATAATTGATGGAGCGG
>JAAZBA010000051.1 GCA_012514045.1 Clostridiales bacterium
ACGGTGTGATTTATGCCCGTTATTCGTTCTCCGGCCAGCGGGAGGAGAGCATAGAAGGACAGCTGCGCGACTGCCACTCATTTGCCGAGCGGCACGGCATCGTCATTATCGCCGAATATTGCGATTATGCAATGACCGGCACATCGGACAAGCGGCCGGAGTTCCAGCGCATGATCCGCGATAGTGCGAAGGGGCAGTTCAGCTTTGTTATAACGTGGAAGAACGACAGATTCTCCCGCTCTCGGTATGACAGCGCGATCTACAAGCACCGGCTGAAGCAGAACGGCGTCCGGATACTCTACGCGAAGGAGACTATTCCCGAAGGTACGGAGGGGATCATCCTTGAATCCGTGATGGAAGGCTTCGCTGAGTATTACTCGGCTAACTTATCACAGAACATCAAGCGCGGTAACACGGATAGCGCACTCAAACGGCAGACGCTCGGTCAGGTCCTTCTCGGACTGCGTAAAGGCCCCGATAATCGCTTCGAGCTCGACCCTGCGACCGCTCCCGTGGTGCGTAGGATCTTCGAGGAGTACGCAGGCGGACGCTCCGCCGTGGATATATATACCGACTTGAACGCGGAGGGCTTCCGGACGATACGAGGGAACCTGTTCAATAAGAACTCTATTCGGCGGATACTGCAGAATGAAAAGTATGTAGGCGTGTACGAATGGGGCGATATCCGAGACGAAGAGGGGATCCCGCCTATCGTCGACCGCGCCCTGTTCGACAAGGCGCAGAAGGTCATGGACCGTCACAGGAGGTCCCCCGCTTCAAAGAAGAGCGACGGCGGGTTTCTGTTGACGGCAAAACTGTTTTGCGGCGAGTGCGGCGAGCCGATGACCGGTGATGGTGGGACAGGGCGCAGCGGCCAGGTATACTCTTACTATATCTGTAACGGCCGCCGGAAGAAGCGCTGCAACAAGGCGCGTGCCCGAAAAGAATGGATCGAGGATATAGTAGTCGCGCAGCTCGCCGAGATAGTCCACGATGATGATATGATCAACGAGTTCGCTGACCGCTTCATGGCGTGGCAGTCGAAAGAAAAAGAAACCGGCGCGCTGAATGGTCTTGAACAGCGGCTAAAAACAAACGAGGCCGCCATCAAAAACACATTGAGTGCGATTGACAGCGGCCTGATAACCGATAGCTTGAAGAGCCATCTTATTGAATTAGAAGAGGAAAGGGCAGCGCTCGAAACGGGGATCGCGAAGGCGAAAATGGAGACGCCGGAGCTGGAACGCGACCACGTCGTGTGGTTCCTCGAGCGGTTCCGCGACGGTGACCAGCGCGATCCTGAATGGCGGATCTTCCTTGTTGAGACCTTCCTCCAGGCGGCGTACCTCTACGATGACGGCCGGCTCCTGTTGCAGCTAAACTACGGAGGCCCGAATAACACGGTAAGCCTCGAGCTGGCAGAGCAAGTGGTAGATGAGGGTGATGTCCTTGGCGGTTCAAGCTTCGCGCCAAACAGACCACCAAATAAAGTGCAGCCGTTGATATGATTTCCCGTATCGATGGCTGTTTTATCGTGTTTTTTGAAGCATATTTTCTACGCACTGGAAAGCGAACATTGAGAAGATAGAGCTGTATTTCTCCCATTATTTCGCCGTACTTTTAGAAGTAGCATAGAAAATCGTACCGAGAAAGTCTGTTATAAGCGGCTATATCTATGTTATAATAACAATCTTCAGAGAGATTATTTTGGAAGGAGCAAAGCACATGCGTGAGCAAGACCGTACCCGAGCTCTCCACATTGGTTTGGATATTGGCTCTACTACTATTAAGACTGTCGTTCTTGACGGTGAAGAAGTTGTTTATCAGACGTATAAAAGACATAACTCCGATATACGTCAAGCGCTGACAGATTCTTTTTCTGCGCTATATTGGCATTTTTTCGAGAAAACTAATAGAGCAGAACAGTCTGTTACTTCCAAAAAATTTAAGCTGCTCATTACGGGAAGTGGCGGCATGAAGGTAGCTGAACGCTTGAATGTCTCGTTCATTCAAGAAGTGATCGCGCAAACTGAGTTTGTAGAAAGATATTATCCGGAAACAGATGTCATCGTGGAATTGGGAGGCGAAGATGCCAAAATCACGTTTCTCAAACCTCAGACTGAGCAGCGCATGAACGGTGCTTGTGCAGGCGGCACTGGTTCCTTTATTGATCAAATGGCCCAGCTAATGAATACAGATGCCCAAGGGCTCAATGACTTGGCTAAAAACTATAATACTATTTATCCCATTGCCTCACGCTGTGGGGTCTTTGCGAAGTCGGACGTGCAACCTTTACTCAATGAAGGCGCATCCCATGAGGATATAGCCGCCTCGGTTTTGCAGGCTGTAGTTAACCAAAGTATTACAGCTTTAGCTCAAGGTCGTGCCATTAGAGGCCATGTTATTTTCTTAGGAGGTCCTTTATTTTTTCTTTCAGAATTGCGTGAAGCTTTCCGCCGTACGCTTGGGGAGGCAGTGACTTCTCTGATTGTACGGAAGATGCTCAGGTTGTAGTAGCTAAAGCAGCGGCCGTGCTGGCCGGTGATTGTCAGATTTTTACCTTGGATGAAATGAAGGAAAGGTTGCGTAAGGCTCAGTACTTTGGCGAAGAGGTTTCCCGCGTATCGCCGCTTTTTGCTAATGCCGCGGAGAAGCGAGCCTTTTTTGAACGCCACGCGCAAGCAACCATTCCCGAACACGCTATACAGGAATTAAAAGGTCCTGCATTTTTGGGGATTGACGCCGGCAGCACTACCACTAAAGCAGTTCTGCTGGACGGAAAAGGAGAAATTTATTATTCGAGTTACGGCTCCAACTTAGGCAGCCCTGTGGAGAGCAGCATACGCGTTGTCAAAGAGATTTACAGGCAGCTACCTACGGATGCTTATATTGCCAGATCCTGCGTAAGCGGTTACGGTGAAGCTTTAATCAAAGCGGCTTTAAAGGTAGATGAAGGTGAGATCGAGACCATGGCTCACTACCGGGGGGCAAAATTTTTCCAAAAAGATGTCGACTTTATTGTAGATATCGGCGGCCAAGATATGAAATGTATGCAGGTTAAAGATGGTGTCATTCATAACATCATGCTCAATGAAGCCTGTTCATCCGGCTGCGGCTCTTTTATACAAACCTTTGCCCACTCCTTGAATATGTCTGTACCGGAATTTGCCCAAGCGGCTTTGGATGCCGAACACCCGGTGGATTTGGGAACGCGCTGCACGGTGTTTATGAACTCTAAAGTGAAGCAAGCGCAAAAAGAGGGCGCAAGTGTCGGTGATATTTCTGCCGGTTTATCCTACTCTGTAGTGCGCAATGCGCTGTATAAAGTTATTAAAATTCAGGATCCGGATCGTCTAGGACAAAAGATAGTTGTACAGGGTGGTACTTTCCTCAATGACTCTGTGCTTCGTTGTTTTGAACTCATCATGGGTAAAGAAGTTATTCGCCCTAATATAGCCGGTCTAATGGGCGCTTTCGGTGCTGCTTTGACAGCTCGAGCCCATTTCAAAGAGGGCGCAGCCAGCACCTTGCTTTCAGCACAGGCTTTAGATGATTTCACTATGAAAAACAGCTCTGTAGTTTGTGGACGATGCGGCAATAACTGCAAGTTAACCATCT
>JAAZBA010000281.1 GCA_012514045.1 Clostridiales bacterium
ACACTTACCATATAGTTTTTATGTCCCACTCAAAGGAGATAAGCCGGGACATAAATTCGTTACCCTAGCTGCCATAGGCAGTAAGAAGGATTTTGAGGATCACCACCAGTAAGAATCTCACTACCAATAAACACATGAATCGGGCATGTCAGCACAAATGCCCGGATGGCGGTAGCCTCTCTTTACTTTTGAAACCCGATAACCTCTTTGAAGTATGTAAAGGGATGTATCTATGGTGAATCCGGTAACGATGTAATCTACGGAGGAAGCACCATAGACAAACTCTACGGTGGTGCCGGTTCAGATCAGCTCTATGGAGGAACAGGGGATGATCTCCTTGATGGTGGAACAGGTACTGACAGCCTTGAAGGAGACGCAGGGAGAGACACCTTCGTAATCACTCTTGGCGATACCAAGACAGACTACCAACCGGAAGAAGACTACCTCCAGCTTGGTCTCCCCTTTGATCTGCCGAATCCCTGGTTGGTAGAGTTTGTGGCAGGCATTACAAATGACCCGAATGAGGGGATAAGGATAGAGGTGTAGGAGCAAACTTAAGGTGTGCACGAGTGTACACGGGACGGTGCTTTCAATATTAAAGAGGAAAATGTAAATGCTCACTGAGCATAGCATAAGGCAAGAAGACAGGGCGTAGTACGTGTTTTTGGACGAAATTCTTCCCCGCTACGATTCACGCTGGTTTTGGTACGCACCATGCCGTCATCATTTAAACTGAACGGGGGTGAAGTCTAATGAAAGGGAATATGATCAAAGTAGTAATCTTGCTCACCATAACCGCTGTCGGAGTAACGACGGCGGCATTTGGATTGGGCAAAGAGGTTTTTCCGCTGCCCATCGGCGTTAGACACTTGATAAATACGATAATTGCTCCCAAAGACCTTTACGATCCAATTGTTGAGGATAGATTTGTTTTTTATCTCAAAGGGTACGAAAAAGTATATGATCTAAAGCCGAAATATCTGGATGTTTATGAATTGGGGTTTTCGGCAGGGGACAGTGGGATAGATTCGAGGTATCGGTTTAAGGGGTGCTTAAGGGCTGTGTTTTATTCCGGAAACAAAGCTATTTATGAGTGTCTGATCAGTTCTCAAAAAAGTGCTTGGTATATAAAGGAGGACATGACGCGCTATAGAAGCATTTCATTACTCACTTTCGATGTGCCAATTAAGGGAAAATACGTAAATGACCTAAAAGTAAAACTGACGGTCTTAGAGCCGGACGTGCAGTTGGAGAAATATCGGGATCAGATTAAACTTCACATTGCGGTCTCCGGTATTCCATAAGGAAACATTAAGGGACATCCTTCAATAATTCAATTCAACAGAAGTTCGAGAGGACGACATAAGAAAGCACTCATGCAGAAATAAAGATGATATTGAATAATTGTGATGGAGTCTCCCATTGCCGCTTTGCTGCCCGATTTCATTGAACCGTCAGAAGGAGAATCTAGGCTTGATACGCTGGATGTCGCATAAACGGAAGATTATACGAGGGTCACCACCCAGAGAATAGTAAATATAGAGAGGAAAGCCGAGGATGGAGTGAGCCCTGAAGCCGACAAAGCAAGACATAAAAGGCACCTCCGGCAAGGCTGAAAGAACTTGACTTACACGCGACCTTTGGCCTTCGGATGGCAAGAATAGGTATTAATATGCAAGACGTACACCAACCACACAGATACACCAACTAACGGAGGATTCCATGGACCAGAAAACACCCGACAACGAGAAACGACAGGAACAGCAGCAGCAACTGAAAGTCCGCTGGGACAACACGACCATGCGCAGCTCCTACTCGAATGTCTGCAATGTGGCAGGCACCCGGGAAGAGATTGTTTTACTCTTCGGCATGAACCAGTCATTCAATGCCGATCAGAACGAGATGACCATCCAGTTGAACGACCGTATTGTGCTCAGTCCTTTTGTGGCAAAACGGCTGGCCGGGTTGCTTGATGCCGTCATCAAGGACTATGAGTCCAAGTACGGAACACTTACCATATAGTTTTTATGTCCCACTCAAAGGAGATAAGCCGGGACATAAATTCGTTACCCTAGCT
>JAAZBA010000395.1 GCA_012514045.1 Clostridiales bacterium
AGGATGGTATCCTCACCTGAGTACTATGAGGTCTGCGCCGATGCCATCGCCGAGGTTTGCGAAATATTCGGATACCCGAGACTTTTCCATCTCGGACTCGACGAGGAAAATGAGCCTAATCAGAAGTTCCGTGACATGGTTATCATCAGAAACCAATACCTCTGGTGGCACGACGCTTACTTCTTTTTCTCCGAGTGTGAAAAGCACGGCGCCCGACCCTGGGTATGGTCCGACTACTGTTGGGACTTCAAGGATGTATTTATAGAGAACATGCCCAAATCCGTCATGCAGTCCAACTGGTTCTATCGTGAGTTCTTTGACTATGACCCGGCTTCCCGTCAGGCGGTGTATATAGGCACCTATGAGCTGTTGGACAGCTTAGGGTACGACCAGATACCCGGCTGCTCTACCTGGGCTACGGTTCACAACCCCGGTCAGACGCTCGCGTACTGTAAAGAGAAATTGAATCCCGCTCTCCTCAAAGGTTTCCTCACCATACCCTGGACATACACCCACAGAGAGAGTGAGTTTACCCTCAAAAACGATGCTCACAGGCTGTATGTGGGAAGGCAGAGACATTATCCGGAGACGCTTTAATACAGGAGTTTTTGCTTATGGAGCTTAAGACAAGTCCTGTAATAACAAGATACCCCGGGACAATTCTCTCAAGATTCGATGTGCCCTACCCTTCTTGTCTCACCTTCAACGCAGGCATAATCCGCTACGAGGGGAAGTATGTGATGATATTCCGCAATGACTTCGGCTCCTTTGAGGAGCAGAGACTTGACGGAACAAACCTCGGTCTGGCATTCAGCGATGATGGCATAAAATGGGATGTCGAGCCGGAGCCTATAATGGACAAAACCGGGTTTTCTGAGTTTTTCGGTGAATACGATGTCATAAGGGTGTACGATCCGAGGATTACCGCGATGGACGGCCGTTTCTACCTGTCCTGCGCTATAGACACTCACCACGGCGTCCACGGCGGATTCGCCGTAACCGATGATTTCCACAGCTTTGAATTTATTTCAGTCACCGTACCGGACAACCGGAACATGGTGCTCTTTCCGGAAAAGATCGGAGGCAAATTCGTAAGACTCGAGCGTCCTATGCCGGTGTATTCAAGGGGCTGTGACCGTTTCGATATCTGGCTCTCCGAATCCCCGGACCTCATCTACTGGGGCAATCCCCATCTTGTGCTGGGAGTTGAAGACGTGCCCTTCGCCAATGACAAGATTGGTCCCGGCGCCCCTCCCATAAAGACGGATAGAGGCTGGCTTATAATATACCATGCGGTTGATCTGGATCCCAACAGAGGCAAAAACGGTTGGGAACCTTACTGGAGAAAAAGATACACCATCGGCGCAGCCCTTCTTGACCTTGATGAGCCTTGGAAGGTGATGGGCATGATGAAGGAGCCTCTTATGGTCCCTGAGGGATACTACGAGATGGAGCAGGGATTCCGCACAAATGCCCTCTTTCCCTGCGCCGCTTTAGTGGACGACGAAGGAAAGCTACGAATCTATCACAGCGCCGGCGACTGCATTCTTAGGCTTGCTACAGCGAAACTTGAAGATGTGCTGGATCTTTGCTGCGAAAAGAGAAAATAACACGCAGAACTTATTACAGGAATACAAGGAGTAATTTATGAGAATCAATTCATTCATTGAAACGGGTAAGTTTTACAAAGGTAATCTACATCTACACACTACCAAATCAGATGGAGCGCTCTCTCCGGAGGATACCGTAGCTGCATATAAGGAAAAAGGCTACGACTTCCTCTCAATCACGGACCACAGAATATGGAATAGCGACACAAGCTACGGCGGAGATGATATGCTCATCATTCCCGGTACGGAAATCGACGGCAGCTTTGTGAAGGAATTCTGCGGTAAAGAAAACTGGGCATGCCACCATTTGGTTGTCATCGATCCCGGCGAAGGTTTTGAAGGCGTTCCCTTTGAGCATGAACAGCGCTTTGAATCCGCCAACGATCCCGACGGTAAAAAGGTATATAGCAACTTGATGGATATAATCAAAGGTCGCAGAGCAATTGCAATATATTGCCATCCCGGCTGGTCAAGGGTTGAGCTCGAGGACATGCTCCCCTTAGACGGCTGCTTTTCCTTAGAGCTCTACAACAACGGCTGCTACTTTGAAGGCAACTGCGCTGACGCTCTTAACTACTGGGATTCACTGCTTAGAAGAGGAATAAAAGTTTTTGGCGTCGCCGTAGACGACAACCATCCTGTCTACACCATCGGCGGCGGCTGGGTATGTGTCAAGGCAGCTTCCCTGTCTCAAAAGGACGTCATTTCCTCACTACTTTCCGGCAGCTTCTACGCCTCCACTGGCCCGGAAATCTACGATTTCTATGTTGAGAACGGTGTAGCACATTTAGAATGCTCCCCCTGCCGCAAGATACACTTCGCCCAGTACAACATGCCCGGCAAAAGCTCATGGAATGAAAACGGAAGCCTCATCACAAAGGGAGAGTATAAGCTCAGGGAGAACCAGTTTCAATACGTAAGGGTTGAGTGCGAGGACGAATTCGGTAAGCGAGCCTGGACAAACCCCATAATCTTAAAGTAAATATCGGAATTATTCAGGCTGCCGCATGGATTTCTCCTGCGGCAGCTCTGTTTTGCCGTTTTCTCTCTGAAATACCATGACAAAATGTTTTAAGCTCACAAACGAAGCAGTA
>JAAZBA010000335.1 GCA_012514045.1 Clostridiales bacterium
ATGAGCTTCTTTCCGCCGGGGATATTCGGCAGATTAAGAGTTGTGTCAATAACAGCGCCCAGACCGCCGATATGTGTTACCATGCTTGAAGGGTCTATCGTGCCGGAGGCCATCATATCAAGGCTCTCGATAAGGTCATCGGTGTTACCGCCGGAGGTGCCTACGATATGTGTGGCGTTGTAATGCACGTTATAGAAGTTGAACATAGCGGAGAAATTGGGGTTGGGGGGACCGGCAAAGAAGTTAAGGCATCCGTCATGACCCAAGACCGCGTCAGCAAGCTCAACAACAGCCCTTACAGGGGCAAATACCATAACATCATCGAAGCCGCCGCCGGAAATCTCCTTCAGGTAGGAGGCAGCGTCTTCAAGTTTGCCTGTATTTACATAAATGAGCTTTATGCCCAGCTTGGCGGCGTCTTCTACTGTGTAGATGCCCATGGCTCTGTCAAGTCTGGCCTGATCAATGTCTGTTACAACAAGGAGGGAAGGCTTGCGGTCGCAGTGCAGGGCATAGTCGATGGCGCCGAGTCCCATGGGGCCTACAGAAGCCATAAGGCAGAGTTTTCCGCCTTCTTTTATGCCCATTTCATGGACGTAACTGCCGATTGTGGTGTGGTACTGAGCGTGATACGCACCTACGATGCAACTCATAGGCTCGGCCAATGAACCATGGTAATAAGCTTCGCCCTCATAGTTTAGAAGGCAGCCCATCTCCATAAACTCGTTGGGGATGATTACGTATGTGGCGCTTCCGCCGATGTAATTAAATGAATATCCGGGGGCTGCGTAGGGATTGGAGGGATGTGCGATATTGGGCTGGATAGAGAATTTCTGTCCCGGGCGGAATTTGTCAGCCCACTTGGCGCCCACTTCAATTATCTCACCACAGAACTCGTGACCGATGATAATGGGGTTTTCTGCAACATTGTTCGGGACTCTCTTGTGGTCAGCTCCCTGGATAGCAGCCTTGTAGGAAGACATACAGATGCTGTCGGTGATGATATGCGCAAGAATCTCGTCCTCGCGGATTGCGGGAAGTTCGAACTCTTCAAGTCTCAGATCATTTTTGCCATAAAGTCTTACAGCTTTTGTTAACATGATATATAGTCCTCGCCTTCAATTATATTTTCGGCGGACGTTTTCCATACGCCCTTTGCCATATTTTTAATTATAGCATACCAAAACCGAAAAATCAACACATTCGGACACAATCGGAAAAATATTTTCGATTTCTATAGACATAAACAAAAATCTATAGTATAATATGCTATAATATATTTATTCTTGTCGTCCAAAGCAATCAAATATTCCCCGGAGGATAGATTAATATGGTTTTAAGCAAAAAAGAGCTTCTTGAAAGGCTCAATTGTGACAAATTATCAGTAAGACTCGATGCGCTCCGCCGACTCTGCGAGCTTGAGGAGTGGACCGAAGCGGAATCAAACGGTCAATTCGAGGACGTTAACAATCACATCCACACCAAATACTCCTTTTCCCCCTACTATCCCGCGGCCGCTGTTTGGATGTCAAAGAAGGCGGGGCTTTCCACCGCTGGTATTGTGGATCACGATTCCATATCCGGCGCCAAGGAGTTCATCGAAGCCGGTAAAATCGCTTCCCTGCCCGTTACAATCGGCACGGAGGTGCGCGCTTCCATGAAAAGTACTCCGATTTACGGCCGCAGAATCAACAACCCCGACCAGGACAGTGTCATATATATGACGCTTCAGGGCATACCGCACACACAGATTGACAAGGTTGACGCCTATCTGGCTCCCTACAGAGCCAAGAGGGACGAGCGCAACAGAAAGATGACAAAGGTTCTTCAGAACATGTTCTCTCCCTACGGCATAGACCTTTGTTACGACGGCGATGTAATTCCCCTCTCCAGAAGCTGCGAAGGAGGAAGCGTTACCGAACGCCATATCCTGTTTGCCCTTAGCCTCAACATGATAAAGGCTATCGGCAAGGGTGAAAAGCTTGTTTCTTTCCTTAAAAATAAAGTAGAACTGAATGTATCTTCAAAGATTGAGGACTTTTTGTCCGACGAAGAGAATCCCCACTATGAATACGACCTTTTGGGGCTTCTCAAGGGCGAGCTTGTGGCAAAGTTCTATATCGACGCCGATGAGGAGTGTCCTCCGGTAAGAGAAATCATCGCCTTCGCAAAAGAAATCGGCGCCATAAGCGCCTACGCCTACCTTGGAGACGTGGGCGACAGCGTAACAGGCGACAAGAGAGCTCAGAAGTTTGAGGATGACTACCTCCCTCTTCTGTTTGACACCCTTGCCGACCTGGGCTTCGACGCCGTTACCTACATGCCATCCCGCAATACCCCAGCGCAGCTTGCCAATGTCCGCATGTACTGCGACAAATACGGTCTTCTCCAGATCAGCGGCGAGGATATCAATTCCCCGCGACAGAAGTTTGTGTGCGAAAAGATGAGGAGCAAGGAATTTGCAAATCTAGTAAGCGCCGCCTGGATGCTCATCGGACACGAGAACGAGGCTACAAAGTGCCTTGAAAACGCCATCACTTCGGATAAGACAATAAAGTCCATGCCAGACATATCCGAAAGAGTCGCCCATTACGAGGTAATAGGCAGGAAACTATAAAAACAAGAGGAGTTTTAAAAATATGTTCGCTGTCGAACGCCAGAGCGCGATAATGACATATCTCGGCGAACGGAAAACGCTCCTGACCCAGGATGCCGCCCAGCATTTCGGCGTAACGGAGGAGACGATCCGCCGGGACCTGAGGTTGCTTGAGCGTCAGGGGCTCATAAGGAGGACTCACGGAGGAGCCATACTTCACGATGACGCTGTCATTGAGCCGCCTCTGTCAATCCGCGAGGGTATAAATATCCCGGGCAAGAATAAAATA
>JAAZBA010000306.1 GCA_012514045.1 Clostridiales bacterium
ACATTATTGTTGCGGCAGATACGACCAAAACCAAATCCAGTATGCGAACCCTTCCGCTCGTTCAGTTTGTCAAGAACCGTCTGCTTGCCATCAAAGCAGAGCAGGACAACAACAGACGGCTCTGCGGACGGTCGTACAACAAAGAATATCTTGGCTATGTCTGCATCAATGAGATCGGCGATCTCATCAAGCCTCACTATGTCACTGAGCAGTTCCCGAAGCTTCTGGAAGTCAACGGTTTCCGTCACATCCGTTTCCATGATCTCTGGCACTCCTGTGTCGGTCTAATGCTTGCGAATGGTGTGCCAATGAAACAGATTCAGGAATGGCTCGGTCACAGCGATTTCTCTACCACAGCCAATATTTACGCACATCTGGACTACAGCTCCAAGCTGTCTTCCGCAGATGCCATGCTTACCGGTCTCGGTATCGGTGATGCCTGGTAAGCAGCCCGTTCTCCCCAATAATCTCCCCTCAGAAGAAGCAAAAGGACGGCAAAAAGTATCACAGAACCACAATGACAGGCTCGATTGCGGAAAATAATAGTGAAAAATGCCTATTCTGCACTTGGCAATTCTGGCACTTTCCACAAAAATTGGCGGAGAGGAAGGGATTCGAACCCTTGTACGCTTTCGCGCAAACTGATTTCGAGAGATATTTTTCTCCAATATCTCTTTATAAAATCGTATAAGTTCTTACTACTTCACCCCTGAAAATACGGGCTTTCAAAGGATTTCTTTATATCTTCTCATAATGCCTTACAACTCATTTTGGGGTGGTTGGGCACCATTTGAGCACCACGGACTCCACAAATCACACCGTAGCAGCGACTATTTATCAGGAGTGCTCATGAGGTCGCAGTTTCCAAGCGGAACCAACACAGGGTTTTCCCAATAGATCTTTCTGTATGACTAATGGTGTACACATGATATTTGCATAATTAGGTTCGTTCTTGCTTGTTTTGTTTGCGATTTGATTATTTGAGTCTAATTTGATTAACTTGTCTTCATAACCTTTGTATTCTATTAAAACAGGGTAATAGTTTAATACCTCGTCCTGTAGCAAAAGCTTGGCATCGGGTCTGTTTCCGCCACTGCCACCGCTTTTAGAAGCATATTCATTTAATGCTTTATCTATTTCTTCATTTAGGCTTTCTTGCTCAAGCTTATAGTCCAATTTATAATCTTTTAGCCAACCATTTACCAAATCGGCAACATTCGGCTCTACGGATTGTACTTTAGCCATTAGCTACTTCCTCCACGTCCCTAAATTAATTCTCTTCACTTAGCATTAAATCCATTGGACATACATCTCATCTCGAGATTCTATCCTTTCTTTTGAGTAAGACTACACACCTCCGGATATCGCTTTCGATATCCACGCAAGGGTGTTCTTGTCGGAAATATAGCGTGAGGGGTTTTTTCTCAAAAACTTCAGGGCTTCATCCGAGGAGGGGCACGCTTCCACGCACAGAAGCTCCGCTTCTCCGCAGCATGCTTTTTTCACAAGACCTAAGGTTTCCAGATCCCCCTGCATGACTACGCTGTCATAGAAAGGCCATATGCCGTCTTCGATGCCGAATTTTCGAAGTTTTCCCCGGAGCGCATCCTCTTTTTCCCCTGACTTTGACAACAGCTCCTCAACGTACATCCCCTCGATGAGATGCTTCATAGTGTGATACCGCATGCTCACCCCGATAAAGACCACCTTCGCGTTGAGAAGGTACATTTTCATCCATGGGGAAGAGTCGCAGAACGCGTACCCCCCAAATGGGCAGGCTCTCGGTCCCCTCGCGGTGTGTTCGTATGTCAATTCATATGCAAGTCTTCCCCTTGCCGCCACGGAGTGGGTTGCCTGATCTGAGCGGCACACTCCGGGAAGCTTGCGGAAATATTCGGTCAGATATCCCACGTCGCTGGGCTTGTCCAAATGCCAGGTTTTATAGGAGTTTATGAAGTCACGCTGGCAAAGGGTCGGCGCCACAAGCGTACCATCCGCGCCTAAGACAGACTCAAAGCCCCTAATCACGCTTTCCGCGCCTCCATCCATAGGACCGAGGCTCTTGAAGGAGGAGTGAAACAGACATATATCCCCCTTATTCACTCCGAGGGAGCGAAGGGACGAGGAAATGTCACAGCTGCTTATCATTGTCTTCCCCTCTTCTACAGTCCCAATAGACGGGCGGCGTTGTCATAGGAGATTTTTCTGAATACAGTCTTGCTGATTTTCCCCTGCTCCGTCCAGGCGATGAGAAGCTTGTCAAGCTCCACCGGCATGTCCTCAAAGCACATGTCTGTACCGAAGAAAAGCCTGTCCTGAAACTCCGTAAGGAAGCGGGGACCGTATTTATCGTCTCTCGCTATGGCGTTGTAGGCAGTGCCGTCGGAAAGGTCGCCCATAAGGTTGGGATATTTTCTCATGAGCCGGGGCACCGCGCCCTCCTCCTCAACTGGACCATTGGGAAGTGTTCCTACCTGACGTCCGTAAGGCGTAAAGAACACACAACGGCTGCCCACCGTGTCAAGTCTTGCTATTTCGTTCCAGAACAAGGGACCGTGACCGAAAATCAGAAGCTTCGGGAACGTGACCAGGCTGTATTCAAGCTGGGGAAGCCCCGGATCGTCATATATCCCGAAGTCACCGCTTTTTTGCCCGCTTCCGTCGTATACCACCGGCAGCCCCACTTTTTCGGCGCAGGCGAAAAGGTTCTGTACCCGAAGATCCATAAGCTCCATCGTGGGCATAATCTCTCCAACGCCCTTACAGCCTAAATCCTTATAATAGCTCATCACCTGATCCAAAGGGGAAAAGGGAGAATTGTGCATGCTCCTGGGGTCGATGTTGCAGTAGGGCACAAATCTCCCCGGATACTTATCGCACATCTCCAGAATTTCCTCCACCGCCTGGGGGAAATATATCTCTGGATTTACCACCGGCAGCAGTACCGCCGTTTCAACTTTCATCTTGTCGTATCTGCGAATCAGCTGCTCCGGAGTACAGAATCTGTACACCGGGGGAGTTATCCTGTAAGCGTGGCTGTGGATGTCAATAAACATTAAAAATCACCCTTTCCGTACACTTATCGTTACGGTTTTATTATATCACCCTCCCCCCCTATGGTCAAGCATAATCCGCAGCGGAAGACCGCAGAAAAAACATAACTTCCATGTGGACAACTGTGTCTTTTTGCGGTATAATTTTCATTAAGCGGATGTTCTACGGTGGTATATAAAGTGAATTGCATGGGGGCATAAATTATGGAGAATTCATTTTCTGAGATAAAGCTTTTTCAGGTAAAGCCGGACAAATTAGATGATTTTGAATATTTAGTTACAGCTATGGCAAAAGAGCAACAAAAGCAGCCGGGTACGATAACCATCAAGTACATGAAACGCTTTTTTACCATAGACGGAGTAGAGCCGGGCAGTCCTCCCAGAGAACTAACAAAAATCGTAAAATGCATAAAGTATTATTCATTTTGGGAGTTTGACAGTAAGGAAAATTATGGAAAAGCAATTAGCTGGTTTTTTGATAATTATGGAAAGTCCATTCAAAAACTTCTTATAATGCCGTTCGATATCAATTGCGGAAACACAGTAGTCTGAATTGCCCTGCCTTCGTGATAAAGCGTAAATATTTGCGGATACAATAATTTAACTTTTCCTTGACAAATCATACACGCGTGCTATAATAATGAATGAGGCAGTAAGCAGGGAATCAGGTGAAACAGCCTGAGCGGTCCCGCCGCCGTATGGAGATGGATTTTCCCACTTCGCGCAAAATCGCCACTGAGTTACGAGTTTTAAAAACTCTGAGCTTATGAAGCTCAAACTTGGGAAGGCTGCGCGCAAGGGTATGCTCCGAGCCGGAATATCTGCGCTGCCCGGCGCCCTATACAATCGGCGCTGTATTTTGGAGCAATCTTCACGGAGTATGAAGGGTGCGTGCTTTGTTGTAGCCTTGTAACGGTGAAAAAGCTGTCCCTTCGGGGGCAGCTTTTGTCGTTTCCGAAGGCAATCGCAATTGCTAAAAGCAATTGCTGAAGAAAGGGGGGAATTATTCCGCGTGAAAAAGGGACTTATACACATATACTGCGGTGATGGAAAGGGAAAGACCACCGCGGCTTTCGGTCTCGCTCTGAGAGCTTTGGGCAGAAACTTTCGTGTTCTCGCCGTGCAGTTCTGTAAGGACGGCACCTCAGGAGAGCTTGAGGCTCTGCGCTCCTCCGGCCTTGATTTTACATTCCTTGAAGGCTTCAAGCCCTCGGGAAGCAAACGCGAGGAGGATAAAAACACCTGTGCTCGCTTTACATCCTACGATAGCGACGTACAGGAGAGCTTTGACCGGGCTGTAAACATTAGCTCAAACTATGATATGCTTATCTTAGACGAGCTGACCTGGGGCATTTTTCACGGCGCAGTATCGCTTGAGAGCGTGCTTGAGTTCCTTGATAACAAGCCCGAAGGACTGGAGGTTGTCATAACCGGCCGGAAACCTCATAAGATGCTTGTAGAAAGGGCGGACTACGTATCGCAGATCGACTGCGTAAAGCACCCATACGAACAGGGAGTCCCCGCCCGAAAGGGCATTGAACTGTGAGATAGCCAAAATACCGCGAGGGAGCATTTTAGT
The DNA here is from genome assembly GCA_012514045.1 of Clostridiales bacterium. GTDB lineage: Bacteria > Bacillota > Clostridia > Oscillospirales > QAMX01 > JAAZBA01. Next base: position 4,633 of record JAAZBA010000306.1, read on the forward strand.
TATGTACGAAAAAAAGCTGCGGGAAATAATATCCTCAATCAAACCCACCGACATTGACGCCAAAAAGAAAGCCCAGATGCAGCTCGACTCTCTGGCAAAACCTCCGGGAAGCCTTGGAAGGCTGGAGGATTTCGCCGTTACCTTATCCGGCGTGTTCGGAGAGGTGCCGAAAAGCCTTAAGCCCAGATGTGTCATCATCACAGCCTCCGACAACGGAGTTGTGGAGGAGGGAGTGGCCAGCGCTCCGAAGGAGTTCACTCTCACCCAGACAAGAAACTTCAACAAAGGTCTGACGGGAGTGTGCGTGACATCGAGAGTTGCCGACGCTTTCCTTATTGTGGCAGATCTCGGCGTTGACACAGAGGAAAAGATTGAAGGCGTAATCGATATGAAAATCGCCCGGGGGACAAAAAATATAGCCCTCGGAAGCGCCATGACAAGGGAGGAATGCGTCAAAGCTGTCCTCTCCGGCGTCAAGCTTGCGGAGAAAGCCAAAAAACAGGGCTGTATGATGGCAGGAGTAGGCGAGATGGGCATAGGGAACACCACCACTACCGCCGCGGCGCTCTGCGCTCTGACAAACTGCGCCCCGTCGGACGCCACAGGCAAGGGAGCGGGGCTCTCCTCTGCCGCATATGAGAAAAAAATATCGGTCATAGAGCGAGCCCTGAAAGTGAACAACCCTGACAGAAATGATGTAATAGACGTTCTCTCAAAGGTAGGAGGCTTTGACATCGCCGCCATGACGGGAGTTTATTTAGGCTGCGCCCTTTACGGCATGGTATCCGTTATCGATGGCTTTATCTCCATGACAGCGGCCCTGTGCGCTTACAGACTATGCGAATATTCCCGTGACTATATGCTTCCATCACATTTCAGCGCGGAAAAGGGTAACATCATAGCGTATCGCGCGCTGGGCATTGAGCCGGTGCTGAAGCTTGACATGAGGCTCGGCGAGGGAAGCGGATGTCCGCTTGCCTTCATGCTTGCCGACACCTCCTGCGCAATCTATCACGAAACCGCTACTTTTGCCGAGGCGTGCGTGAACGCGGAATATTTGGAGGCTATTGAAGACTTTGAAAACTAAAAGAATTTTATCGTTAATCCTGGTGAGTATTCTCACCATTACCATCGTCCTGACAGGCTGTCAGCCGAACGATGGAACAAGCGCAGCCGCGAAGAACTACGAGCGTATCGTATGCGGAAGCGTCGCGTCCACAGAGATCATCACCGCTCTCGGTCTTGGTGACAAGCTTGTGGCAATCGACAACTTTGCCTTCGACGTGGAAGGCATACCCGAAGACGTCACGATGATGGACTTCTATGTACCGAACCCTGAGGGTGTTCTGGCCTGCGAGCCGGATCTCTTTATCACCTTCGATTATGAGCAGAACGTAGAGAGCTATAAGTCAGTTGAAGACGCGGGAGTAGACGTGCTCTACGTATCTTCCTCTTCAGACTCAGTTGACGACGTGGCGGCGGACATCAGATATCTCGCTGAGGCTCTGGGCAAAAAAGCCGACGGAGAAAAGCTTGCGAAGGACATGCTCAATAAGGTTGACGCCCTTAAGAAGAAAGCAGAAAAGGTAAAGGAAAAGAAAACAGTTTACTTCGAAATCTCCCCTGCCCCCTCTATCTTTAGCGTTGGCAGCGGCACCTTTATAAACGACATGATTGAAATTATCGGCGCGGAAAACGTGTTCTCCGACAGCGAGGGCTATCCGGAAATATCCACAGAGGCTATCATAGAGCGTGATCCGGACGTCATCATCACAAACGTGAACTACATCCCGGACGCGGACAAAGAAATTATAGCGCGTGACGGTTTTGATGAGCTCAGGGCTGTCAAGAACGGTGACGTATACATCGTTGACGCCAACGCCACCTCAAGACCTACACAGAACGTGGTAAAAGCAATTGAACAGATAGGAAAGGCAGTATATCCCGAGATTTATGGCTAAAAAAATAACTATAGCGGCGGCAGCGGCGCTTATAACGCTGGCTGCCGCCGCATGCTTAGGTTCAAGCTCCGTACACCTTAGGGACACGGTGTCAATAATCGCTCATAAGCTGTTTTCTTCTCCCCTCCCCGAGACTATCGGCTCTCATACCGTGGCGATTATATGGAGCATAAGAATACCCAGGGTGCTCATGGCCTTTCTGGTAGGCGGCGCCCTTTCTGTCAGCGGGGCAGTGGTTCAGAGCGTACTGCGTAACCCGCTTGCTTCGCCGTACACCTTAGGCGTGTCCTCCGGAGCCGCTTTAGGCGCGGGGATCATCATCATCACCGGCCTGACGGTACCTTTCCTGGGGATGTACCTTCTGCCCTTTACAGGTCTTATCTTCGGCATCGTCATAGTGGTGGCGGCAATCGCTTTCGCTTCCCGGGTGGACCGCACCCTGTCAACAAACACGATTATCCTCTCCGGACTTGTGTTTTCCCTCTTTGTAGGCGCCATGCTGACATTGCTTGCAAGACTCAACAGGGAGTCCATTGAGCGGATTGCTCTTTGGCACCTGGGAACATTTGCATCCAGAGGGTTTTCTCACATCGGAGGCATCCTGCCGTTTCTCGT
>JAAZBA010000215.1 GCA_012514045.1 Clostridiales bacterium
ACAGACATAATAATTGACAGACAGACACCACAAAATTATGTGATGTCTGTTTTTTCCCCTTTCAGGTTTTTAGTTGAAAATAACAGCGTAAAGTGTAAGTTCCTCGTCTCCCCTGTTTTCGATTGAATGATTATCTCCATTGCCTGTAAACATTGCTTCGCCTTTTTCGAGTGTATACTCTTTTCCGTTTTCTGTTACCGTTGCCACTCCGGAAGTAATTATATACATTTCCGCTTCCTTGACATGATCGTGTACGCCGATGGAAGCTCCCTTGGGAAGACTAAGAGAAGCTACCATACGGCTCTTTCCCAACATGTCATCCTTTGAAAACAGATGCGTAAGTGTGATTACTCCATTTCCGTCGCGCATTTTTTCACGCTTCTCAGTTTTCATTGTTTCAAGCTTTGCTATCATTGTTTTTTCCTTTCAATAAGCAAAATGCAGCCGAAAGCTTTTGCATTCGGCTGCTCTTTAGTACTACTCGTCCTTGCCGCAGTCTTCGCAATCCTCGCTGCCGCAATCGCAACACTCGTCTGCAATATGAAGCTCAAGAACATTCTTACATTTAGGGCACTCTACTTCGCCTGCTTCAATAACATCGTCATCGATGTATACTTTCTCACCACAACCGGGGCATTCGAGCTCAAAGAAGTCTTCTTCATCGTCAGAACCGCTCCTTTTGTACTCACGATCGAAATACTCATCGTCCTCATCTTCATCCTCGTAGAAATCATCCTCGAGAGCTGTGAGATCTTCATCAATAGCGTCCAACTCATCGCCTATTGCAATTATATCATCTTCGATATCTGTTACGCTGAGTGCTAATTCATCGAGCACGTCGATTATAGCATTGATAATCTTTGATTCTTTCTTGTCGGGATCCATACCGAGTCCCTGTGCCAGACCTTTAAGGTAGGCAACTCTCTCTAAAAGTGTCATAATAATATCCTTTCAGTTTATTTTGCTCTTTCAAGATACTCGCCTGTTCTTGTATCGATACGCAGTATGTCACCTGTATCTATAAAAAGCGGAACCTTGATCTCGGCGCCTGTCTCAAGTGTAGCGGGTTTGAATGTGTTTGTGGCTGTGTCACCTTTGAAGCCAGGCTCTGTATCGGTTACTTCTAGCTCAACAAAGAACGGTGGCTCTACTGCAAATACGCTACCCTTGTAAGAGATGACCTTGCACTCCATGTTCTCTTTTACAAACTGGAAGTTATCGGATAGGATATCCTTATTTATCGGAATCTGCTCATATGATTCGGGATCCATAAAGTAATAGAGATCACCGTCGTTGTAAAGATACTGCATATCCTTGCGTTCCACATATGCTGTCGGGAACTTATCGGTAGGATTGAATGTTCTCTCAACTACCGCTCCGCTGATAACGTTTTTTAGTTTTGTACGCACAAAAGCTGCGCCCTTGCCTGGCTTTACATGCTGAAACTCTACGATCTGAAGAACCTGTCCGTCCATTTCAAATGTTACGCCGTTTCTGAATTCACCTGCTGAAATCATATAAAAACCTCCATGTAAGATTTCAATTCTATTATCAACACATTATACACTGTTTTTGCTATATATGCAAGAGTTTTTCTCCGCTTTTCAAAATTTTGCTTTTCTGAATTCTCAATCCACAATCCTTAATTCTTTCTATAGGATTTTTCACTTTCCCTGTTTTGAAGTTGATAAAATAAAACAAAAATAATGTATTTTATCTTGCGTATGCTTCAAAGGGATTTTCATAGAAAATTCTATTGATTTCATCCTGCGTGACACCTGCTTCCTTAAGTCTTGGAATAAACTTGTCCGGTATATAGGCAAAGCTTCTGAATTCTCCGCCATTTTCAAACCTGGGATTATACCAACCTCTGTCACCACTTATAAGAATCCGGGATAAATGACCTGCATCGATGAGCTTCTTTATATTGAGAGCGCACACCTTCTCCTGCTCTTCGTTCCACATGGTGTCAAACTCCAAATAGCATCCTGCTTCTGCGAGTTCTAGGTGATACGCGGTATCTTCTTCCCTTGAAGCATGAACCCAAATAAGTCTTGAAGGGGAAACTCTGAATGCTATTATCATTTCAAGCTGACGAACCATGTCCTTTCCCCTGAATGTGTGGCTTGCGATTGCCGCTCCTGTTACCTTTGAAGCGCGGCAAGCTGCTTTGAATATTTTCTCCTCGCATTCAGTTATGCCATCATTTGACACGCCCACCTTTATGAATCCTGCCTTTGTACTGGTACCTGTGATTTCTTTCGTTATCTCATTAATCATGTTTCTTGCGATTGCATCACGGCTCAGCGTTTTAATCTCCTCTGACACCCAAGGCTCGCGGTAATATCCCGTGGCAAGAATTATTGGAATATTTAAGGTCTGCGACACATACTCAACTATGTCGGAACGCCTTCCCGTACCCTGAGGCGTAGGTTCGGCTATACAATCTACACCCTTTTGCTTGATCTCTTCGATATAACCTTTTACAGCATTCAGTACTTCATCCTTGTCTGCGTCTCTATATGCGTAATCGGGAGCATCTCCGGTTTCAGCAAAAATATGCTCGTGTGGCAGAATAAAGCGAAGCTTTTCCCGTCCGAATTCGCCCAAAGTGGTATAAAGTACTCTTTTTTCCTCCTTTAGCAGCAGTGGAGCCGCCTTAACCTCCGGAAACATCGCTTCCACACGGCATATAGTTATACCTTGTGAGGAGAATTTCTCTTCATATTCAGTCATTATATTGGGTATGCCGGCAGAATGTAGATCCTCGGTTATACCCCGAAGTTTAAGCCCAAAATCAGTCATCTCAGCAATCGAAAAACTGAAGAGATCCTTGTTGTCAGTCTTTAAGAACAAATGTCCCGCAGGCTTCAAGATATGTTGATACAGACTTAGGAAATTTCGGTGTGTAAGCCTTCTCTTGGCATGTTTGTTGCTCGTCCAAGGGTCGCAGAAATTGATATAGAGCTCATCGACCTCACCGTAGCCGAATATTTCACATAATTCTGCAGCGTCTACTACTATAAAAAACAGATTCTCTATACCGTCGCGTATTGCCGTTTCCATAGCTGTAACAATAGCACTTTTCTCTCTTTCTATGGCAATATAGAGCTTGTCCGAGTTTCTTTTAGCAGTTTCTGTTATAAATCTTCCCTTGCCGCAGCCAATTTCTACATTGAGGGAATTTGCATCCGGATATAGTCTTTCTATCCAGCTTCCTCTGAGCTCCTTTGGAGAAGTCACTGTAATATCCATGCAGTCCTCAAGCCTGGATTCAAGGTTTCTCTTTTTCCTCATTCTCATATGTTTAGTTGCCTTTCGGTAAAATATAGTGGACTATAATAAATTTCTATGGTAT
>JAAZBA010000255.1 GCA_012514045.1 Clostridiales bacterium
AAGGCAAAGCATGAGAAGAAAATAACCGGAAAGTGGGCTCATCCGATTATGTACTGGGCGCTTCCCGGAAGACCTCATATGCTTTTTATTGAGGATAGCCGCTTTGTCGATGTGGAGGGGATCCGCTTTGACAATTCCCCCGTATATACAGGCTGGATTGCCAGATCTCACCACCTGAACTTTATGAATTTAAGAGTTAACAACAGGGGCGACATGCCAAACAGCGATGGCTTTCATTTTGGTTCATGCAGCTACGTGAATATAGTTGGCTGCGACTTTATTTGCGGCGATGATTGTATAGCAATTGATTCTTGTCAATACGGCGACTCCCATCATTTTACAATAACAGGCTGCACCTTTGACGGCACGGTTAATGTATTCCGTATTTTTACCGGCATAGATGCCAGAGATAAAAAGGATTATCCGAAGCATGACGTTCATGATATTTCCGCTTCTTCCTGTTCGTGCAATGCCTCCGGAATATTCAACTTAACTGCTGAAAACGGAGACATATACAACATAAGTATGACCGGTTTTACAATAAATACCGACAAGGAGAGACTTGGTAACTGCGCTTTCCTTATGACCTGGAACGGCAGAATATACGACTGTATTTTCAGTGATATAACTGCCCGTCACAACGGTGCGATTACAATTATGGGAGAGGAAGGGTACACAGTAGAGAAGATAACATTCAACAACTGGAGAGTATGCATTATGCCCATGGAAAAGGGATACGGAATAGATATGCCTTCTGAGCCTCTGTGCGCAAACTATGCCATCCACCACTATGCACCATACAATATGTATCTGAGATACGCAAAGGATATCCGTTTTTCAGAGGTTGATATGTATTGGGACGAAAGAGGAAACGTATCGGAACCTATACCTGCGATGAAAATCGACCGTTGTGAGGATATATTCACCGATACCTTCAGAGGGAAGGGGTATCTTGGGGCCAAAAGCATTGAAATAATATAATCAAAGGGCGACGAATACATAAAACAGCAGACGATCCCTGTTAGCTGTTTATTGACTTAGGGCTAATAATATGGTAAAATCACAGAAAGAGGTTTGAAAAATAGAGATGATCGTTTTTCCTGTTTACAGTGTATTGAAAGTTGTTTTGTTTACCTATCTTGTGATTGTAAATGTGGTAGCTTTCGTTATGATGGCGGTGGACAAATCCTTCGCAAAGCGCGGAACAAAACGAATCCCAGAAGCATTGCTGCTTTTCTGCGCTTTTATAGGTGGTACTCTTGGTGAGCTTCTCGGAATGTACATTATAAGACACAAGACCAGGCATGTTAAATTTGTTGTCCTTGTACCTCTGTTCCTTGTAATTCATGTCGTACTTATTAAAATATTTATATTCTAAATCAATATTGTTTGGAGGAAAGCAGAATGAAATGCGGAATTTATGAGCTTGATATCACCCCTTGGCTGGGGCTTGATATCCCAGGACAGTTTTCAAAGAGAGTATCTATCGACATACTTGAGCGTCTCTCTGCCATAGCTTCATATTTTGAAAGCGTCGGAGAAAAAGTAGTAATTATCAGCACCGATTCAATAATAGTCCCAGATGAAGCCGTATCTGTAATTAAGAACAATATTGCTAAAAAGCTGGACATGAAGACCTCCAATGTATTCATCTGTGCCACACATACCCATACAGGAGGTCCGGTTGAAAACTGGGGAGAATTCTTCAAAGCAAAAGGTGAATATATCGAATTATACACGGCAAGATGTATCGATGCCGCTGTACTTGCAGCGAAGGACGCAAGAGAAGTGAAGCTATCTTTTGGTATAGGCAAGGAAAACACAATCGCCAACTATAGAGTAAGAGTGCTTCCGGATGGCAGTATACAGACAAATGCTCCATCTGGCTCAGGTACAAAGCCTTATGGAGAAATCGATCCCGATGTATCTGTTCTTAGAATCGACAACGCTGATGGTACCCTTTACGGCGCTATTGTAAATTATGCCTGTCACTGCGACTGTGTGTGCGGAAGCGCTCCCGAAGCATCTCTCA
>JAAZBA010000082.1 GCA_012514045.1 Clostridiales bacterium
ATATCTGTGTGACCTTATGGAAAACAAGCTCTCAGAGCTTGAGGTAAAGGACAATACCGTCACTCTGGAAGTGAAAAACTTCGAAATTGTGACAATAATGGCGGAAAAGTAAAATTTAAGTATAACAAAAAACCTTCTGATATCGCTTTTGATGTCAGAAGGTTTTTATCATTTTGTTTGGACATGCCTACAATAGCTATTTGAGAATGATAAAGTTGTCGCTTCTTGTGGTTGTAGCGGGAGGAGCCAAGTCAAGCTTACGGTCGGCGATACCGAGTATGTCCTCAGGTCTAATCCAAGGTTTGCCCTGAATACCGCTTGTCTCCTCATGTGTGAGATATCCCTTGTAAGCTGTCAGACTGCGGCGGATGAATCCGTTGCTTACGCATGCTTCGACAAGACCGTTATTGAGTATGTTGAGAAGCATCGGAAGTGTATCAGCGGCAAGAGCCACAGAGGTGGAATGAGCCACGGCGCCGGGGATATTGCTTACACAGTAGTGGACAACGCCATTGACGACGTATCTGGGATTGTCATGATGGGTCTCGTGACTGGACTCGATGGCTCCGGGATCGTCGTTTGAAATGTCCACAAGCACGCTTCCGTGCTCCATAGTTTTAAGCATCTCGCAGTCAATGAGGAAATCCTTGCGCTGTTTCGGCCACTTGACACAATTCAGCACCATATCAGTCTTAGGCAGAACAGATGCGATAGTCTCTTTTGTACAGTACATCGTATTGATTTTATTGTTGTATTTGCTTCCAAGAGAGCGAAGAAGACCGATATTGATATCCATAACTGTAACGTTTGCTCCGAGAGCGTATAGAACAGAGAGCGCGCCCTGCCCTACGATACCGCCGCCCATAATAAGCACGTTCATGCGGGGAGCTCCCGCAAGTCCGCCTACAAATTTCCCCTTACCACCGTTTATGGTGAGCATAGACTCAAGTCCGAACAGCGCGCCTTGCTTGCCCGCCGCCTCGCTGTTGGGGGAGCCGTGGCGATGGCTGTCTTCGGCGGTTATGGCGATACACTTGCTCTTAAGGATGGCGTCAACTTCTTCCGGATGTCCGGCAGGATGTATGCAGCAGTAAATCATCTGTCCCTCACGAAGATAATCGTACTCCGAAGGTTCGATCTCCTTTACTTTAGCTAAAAAATCGCACTTTTCCCATATCTCTTCCGCTGTGTCCAGAATAACCGCACCTGCCTTCACATAGGCTTCGTTGGAGAAGCCTGCGGATTTACCACAGTCCTTCTGAGCGTAGACTGTATGTCCCGCATTGACGATTGACGCCACCTCGGCGGGAGTGCATATAACCCTGTATTCGCCGACCTTGATGTCTTTTAGAATTCCGAACTTCATTTTGCTCACCTCATATGTTGATATTATTGTTTTCCTAATCGCCAAAGCTCAGTGCCTACTGCATAATATAGCTTGTTCCGATCCTCCCACGCAGTACGTACAACGATAGACGTTTCTCCGATATTGCAAAACTCATATGTCTCGGGGCAAATCACGCCATGGAGCCCTTGTACGAAGCACCCAGAAAACAGCGTTTATAAAGCAGCGGTTGTCTTTTGCGATTTCGCTCCATTGTCCCTTCTGTCCGGGCAGATGCGGTTCCAGCAACGCCCACACTTTGTCGCTTATATCATGCCTATGGTATGCTGCTTGTTCTATAGAGAAAACTTCTTGCATGTTTTCCTTATTATACCATATATCTCGTGTAGACACAACATAGAGAATCTAAAGAGCAAATAGAAAATCAAATTTATTCAAAAATTGATATTATATTTGGTCGAATATAAAAACAATAAATAAATTGTACTAAAGACGATGGAAACTTAGGCAACACCGCACAAAAGTTGGCGTGACAAAGAAATATTTGGTATATCTGGTATAATAGAACCATGAATAAACAAATTACGTTGTCGATGTTCACTGACGAACTGGCGCAGGCTGCCAAAAAGAAAGCTGTGTGGGAATGGATGGCGGTAATATAGATATTCTCGCAAGGTATGCCTGTAGGACTGTTAATGCCCTTCTCTCATGCGTTTTACGTCCCTGGCGTCGATAATGATTGTGTCAAGGGAGATCATTACGACTGTCTTGACCCCATCGGTGAAGGCGTATGTGTGGACAAAAATCCTGTCCATATGTCGGCATACGCCACACAGTAACGGCTTCTAAACATTTCAATGTAGTTGAAAACATCACAAATTTCCTTCTAATGCATACCGTGGAATGAATATGAAGCAACTGCTGTATCTATAGATAAAAGCATAAAAATGACCTCCTTTTTGTTCTCCGTCTCCATATGATATACTAAATTTAATCCGATTGCAAGTGTAGAAATTTTAGCTAAAATATTTACAAATACTATTGCAAAAACAGATTGAATGTGCTATCATCTATTCATAAAAAAGACAAGGAAGTGAGTTAATGAGAACAAGAAAACTGATTTGCGTATTTTTGGCAGTATTGATGTTTATTACTGTCCTTCCCCTGCATGCAATGGCGGCGGGGAACATAGTCATAAAATACCCGAGCGGATACACGGCAGAAAAAATCACGAATCCCACAAGAGGAGAGGGAGAAGTCGACGGTCTTGAAGCGGGAGGTGACCGTTTTAACAGTTACGGTTGGTCAATGGAATCACTGGGAGACTATATATACATCGGCACAAACCGCACTATTCTTTCAATCCTTGTCTACATGACTATAGAATCTATGGGAGCCTATATCGTACCTGGGCTTTCAAACGAACAGATTTATGACCTGTTTAACACAATTACTCATAATCACTATCCCGTTATAGAAAGTGTAGATGAAGCTAATCCCCCTGAAATCATCAGGATCAACCCTGAAACAGGAGAGACGATATCCCTTGAGCTTCCGGAAGGAATAAAAAACTCAACTCTCCGTGACGGAGCGGGATTCAGGAGCGCTCTTAAATATGGTGACAGGATCTACTTCGGTTGCGAAGGTAATAAAACTATGTACATAGTATCCGTCGGTGAGGATAGCATAGTCCGTGAAGAGTACTCCTCCGGCGGCGATGGTCAGGGATGGTCATTATCCCTTCGCGCCAGCACCGTACACAATAACGAACCTTATTTTGGCGGAACGTCTACAAAGATTCCAAGCTGGCAAGCTCTTTCCGCAGAGGAACAGCAGGGTAAAAGATCCCTTTGTGTACTGAAGATGACACCTGGGGAAGGCGGCAACGAGGCG
>JAAZBA010000321.1 GCA_012514045.1 Clostridiales bacterium
AGAGGTAGCAGAACTTGTCGAACTCCTCAAGGTACATATGCCTCACTTGGTGGTGGTCGAGAATTGCTTCAAAGGACATACCGAGGTCTGTAAGCGTTTCGGTCCACTTCTCAAGAGGGAACTTCCCGTCGCTTGTGCCGCCTGTAGCAGCGTGCTCATGGATATCGCCGTAGAGCAAATTTCTTCCGGCGTAGAGTTTGTCGAGCATTTTTTGCCTCCTGCATTAAATTAGTTGACATTAAGCTGAATAAAAGATATAATACAAAAGTTATTATGAAAAAGGAATTGAAAATATGACCATCTTTGAGCTGTTCATTATTGCCGTGGTGTTGTCCATGGATGCCTTCGACGTGGCTGTATGTAAAGGGCTTACCCTGAGAAAACCGGGAATAAAGCACATGGCTATTGTGGGAGCATATTTCGGAATATTCCAGGCAGGCATGCCTCTTCTCGGCTATTTCATGGGCTCTTATTTCTCCGAAAGCATAAAAGCCTATGACCATTGGGTAGCCTTTGCCCTGTTAGTGCTGATCGGCGTCAAGATGATAAAGGAGCGCTTTGACAAGGAAGACACGGAGTGCCGGATAGAAGATAAACTCAAAATTTCCGATATGCTCACGCTTTCCCTTGCCACCAGCATCGACGCTTTGGCAGTAGGCGTGACCTTCGCGTTCCTTGAGGTCAATATCCTCCCTGCCGTGCTCTTTATCGGCGTAGTGACTTTCATTCTCTCAGCTTTAGGCGTGAAGATCGGCAGCGTGTTCGGCGCAAAGTATAAGTCAAAAGCTGAGCTTGCCGGAGGAATAATACTTGTGCTGTTGGGAGTGAAGATTCTCCTTGAACACCTCGGAGTCATATCATTCTAAAGCAGATTTGAAATATAGTCCTTATTGTATAAAAACAGCGATATTTCTTTGAAATCGCGCTCTCGCAGCATAGAAATAATGCTCTTTATTTCACTGTCATTCAGGTCGAGAATGGGCATAGCCCTGGAATCGGTAGACAGATCCCTCGCTCTTTCACATTCCGAAACAGCTGTCTCAGTGGAAAGTCCCGACAGAATATCCGCAGGGGAACAAAAGACCGTAAGGTCGACGCCAAACAGGTCGGAGAGCTCCCGAAGAGAAACAAAATTAAATTCATCTGCGGCTGCCGCCAGCTCGTGATTGAGACAGGCGGGGCCCTCCTTTTGTTTATATGCTCTGTATACCATGGGAGAGACTATGTCAAGGAGAGGAGATAAATCCCTGTAGTTCTGTCCCACAAGGGGAGCAATGGAGGGGGAGAACAGGAAAGCGCCGGCTTCAAGACCTCTTGATCTGACAATGCGAGAAAATTCCCCGAGGTACCCGGTTACGCAGGCGGAGCGGAAGCGAAGCCATTCTTCAATAGCGTCTTTGTCCGGAGCTTTGTCGTAGAGGCTTTTCGCCCCGCGCTTTATTTTTTCAAAATCGAAAGACAGGCGTTCCGCCTCCCTTTCACAGTTACCGCAAAAACAGGTGTAGAAGGAATTCCGTGGTCCGGAGCAAAGAGATGAGAAACGAGCTCCGTCGATGATAATGCCTTCAATGTCCGGAGTTTCGCAGAGTTTTGAGACCTTTTCAAGGCTTGAGGAGATCAAACGTTTGTCATTCGGACAACCGGAGCCGAACCAAACCTGAGGACTGCCGTTTATGTCCCGGGCATGAAAAGATTCGTCGCCGCGGTTGCTCCCCAGGGAGAAGGCTCCGCAGGCAAGATATACACGATAGCCCTCTTCTTTAAGACGGGGCACAACGGAGGTGTTGCCGGTGATAACCGTATGTATGCCGTAATCCGAGAGACGAATACCCTCATCCATTTCAGGGCAACCGTATATGATCAAAACAATCAACCCCTTTCAAGGGATATTCTACCACAAAAGAAACGGATAGACAAGACAAATCATGAGTTCTTTGGGAAATGCGGTTGATTATTGTTGCCCGAGGTATTATAATAGATATAATGATATATAAGGAGTGAAGTATTATGAAGGATTTTACTTATTACGCCCCTACAAAGATATTTTTCGGCGTCGGAGAAGAGAAAAAAGTGGGAAGCATCATCTCTTCCTACGGCTATAAGAAAATAATGCTCCACTACGGCGGCGGAAGCATTAAAAAAACGGGCCTTTATGACAGAGTTGTCCGCTCCCTTGAGGCGGCAGGAATAGAGTATGTGGATTTCGGCGGTGCTGAGCCCAATCCAAAGCTCTCCCATGTGAGAAAAGGCGCCGGGATATGCCGTGATGAGGGCATAGAGCTTGTCCTGGCGGTGGGAGGCGGCAGCGCCATAGACTCCGCTAAGGCAATAAGCGTTCAGGCGGCGAACGATGAGGACATGTGGCTCTACGCCATGAAGAAAGCCACACCGAAGAAGGCTCTCAAGACCGCCACGATCCTTACACTTTCTGCCTCCGGCAGCGAAATGAGCTCCAGCTGCGTCATAACGAACGACGAAAGAGAAGCCTGGCTCAAGAGAGGTTTCGGTTCTGAGCTGAACCGCCCTCTGTTTTCCATCCTGAACCCCGAGCTTACCTACACGCTTCCCCCTTACCAGACCGCCTGCGGCATAGTGGATATTATGATGCACACCTTGGAGAGGTACCTGACAAAAGCGGGAGAGTCCGCTCTTACAGACAGAATTGCTGAAAGCCTTTTGAAGACTGTTGTAGAAGCCGGCGCCAAAGCCATTGAGTGCCCCGAGGATTATGAAGCAAGAGCCCAGCTCATGTGGGCGGGCAGCCTCAGCCATAACGACCTCACTGCCTGCGGACGGGACTACTTCATGGTCAGCCACCAGATAGAACATGAGCTCAGCGGCATGTACGACTATGTAGCCCACGGAGCGGGTCTCGCGGTGGTGTTCCCCGCCTGGTGTAAATACGCCTATAAGTATAATATCCCCCGTTTCTGCCGCTTTGCCAAAAGCGTATGGGGCATTGAAGTTGACCTGTTTGACATGGAGAAGACAGCCCTTCGCGGTATAGAGGCTACGGAGAGTTTCTTCAGATCCATAGGTATGCCCACAAGAATAGGCGAATTAAACATCCCCGCCTCCGCTTACGACGAGATGGCGGAGAAGTGTACGAATTACGGAGAAAGAACCCTCCCCGGATACATAGACTACGGCAAGAAGGAAATAATAGAGATTCTGAAGCTTGCGGAATAGATAAAATCTGATCCCCTAATGCTTGATATGATCCCCTTTAGTCTATGAGGTTGAGCAAGCTGAGCGGGGTGTTTACGCTGTAAAACCTCACAGAGTTCAGGGTATAATCATGCTTCTCGCCGGTATTTATGATTTGATTGACACTAAATATTCACAGGGCAACTGGGCTATGGAACAATAAGAAAACTGAATACTGCATTATACAAAATCAGTGCCAATAAAAACCGTAAGGAAAATCAAAAATTTTTCCTTACGGTTTTTTACTTGTTTTTTGACAAGAGAGCGGTTCATGCATCATAAAAGACAGGTTTTCTCTTTATCTGACTCTGATTTCACCTGTAAGTCCCGATGGTGGGAATGTAAGGTAGGAGGAGAATATATCCCTCTCCCTGTATCCCAGGTTGTTTACAACATCAATTATTATGTGGTTGTCGCCGTCAACACATTTGCCCTCGATGTCAATCTCATAGGGACAGCACACGGCTCTGCCAAGATTTACTCCGCCGAGGGTAACCTCGGCTATCTCTCCCACCTCACCGAGGCAGAGCACCTTGTCGTCTGAGGAGAGATCGATGGTGCCCTCGTATCTGATTGTGCCGGCAAAGGAGGCCATATCTGCGGTTATATCATCACCTACAGAGAAATCCGTAGGCAAAAAACCGCTGTCAGTTGAGGAAGATTTCTCCGCAGAGCGAATGGATACGGAGAGATCATAGTCGGCGATCCTTCCCTCTGTCAGGTGGTAATCGTAATCTCCGCAGTCCGCGTCGCTTGTCACAACGAACACCATGCCGGATTTGGGCAGGTACATTTCGATATCCCTACCGTTGCGCCGGGGCTTAAAGAGCATATTGCGCCAGGGATCGTATATCCTGTATTCCCTGTCCTCGGGAAGGGTAATGGTGAAGCGGGATTCGCTGTACACATCTTCGGAACAGAGTATTATAAGCTCTCCGTCTTCGTGAGCATAGCGATAGTAGCGTACCAAAGACTTCGCCGGTGTGAAGGTTATGTCGTATATGCCCTTTTCCCGGAGGGAGGCGGCAAGATCCGAAAGGGGGATAAGCTCGCAGCCCTTAAGGAT